>JALGWA010000114.1 GCA_025774425.1 bacterium | reverse complement strand
GCCCTGGAGGCCATGTCGTGCGGGCGAGTCGTCGCCGCCTCCCGGGTCGGTGGTCTTCCCGAGATAATCGACGACGCCACGGGCATACTCTTCGAGCCCGGGTCGCCCGAGGCCATCAAGATGGCCCCGATAGCGATCGAGATGCGGCGCCGCGAGGGAATCGAGCCCGTGCTGGTCCTCACGGCCCAGCACAGGCGGATGTGCGATGATGTGCTCGAGGTGTTCTCGCTCGAGCCGGCCTACGATCTCGACATAATGAAGCCGGGCCAGTCCCTGTTCGACGTGACGGCCAGGCTGGCGCGCAGCCTCGAGGAGGTCTATGCGGCCGAGCGGCCCGACATCGTGCTCGTCCAGGGGGATACGACGAGCACCTTCATGGGCGGCCTGTGCGCCTATTACCTCAAGATACCCGTCGGGCATGTCGAGGCGGGGCTCCGCACCTTCAAGAAATACAGCCCCTTTCCCGAAGAGGTGAACCGCAAGCTGACGACCGTGGTGTCGGATCTACACTTCGCTCCCACCGGCGTCGCCCGGGACCTGCTGGTCCGCGAAGGCGTTCCGCCGGGGGACGTTTTCGTCGTCGGCAATCCCGTCATCGACGCGCTGCTCCAGGTGGCCGGCAGGGACTATGAATTCACGGACCCGGCGCTCAGGGGAATCGACTTCGACGCGACGCGGGTCATCGCGGTCACCGCGCATCGCCGGGAGAGCTGGGGAGAGGCCTTCGACGGCATGATGGCGGCTCTCAAGCAGATCGCCTCCGAGCACGACGACGTGTTGATCGTCTTCCCTGTGCATCCCAATCCGAATGTCAGGAAGTCGGTGGAGCACAACCTGAAGGGGGCCGAACGGGTGCTGCTCGTCGAGCCGCTCGACTATGTGCAGTTCGTCAAACTCCTGAAGTCCTGCCACTTCATCATCACGGATTCCGGCGGCATTCAGGAAGAGGCCCCGTCGCTCGGCAAGCCCGTGCTCCTGATGCGGGACGTGACCGAGCGGCCCGAGGCCGTGGAGGCGGGAGCGGTCAAGGTCGTCGGCACGCGCAGGGAGGCCATAGTGAGGGCGGCCGCGACCCTGCTGGGCTCGGAGCGTGAATACGACAGCATGGTCGTCGCCGAGAACCCGTACGGCGACGGCCGCGCGGCCGAGAAGATAACGGATGCGGTGATGGAGCGAATCGGCTAGGAAGGGAAACCGCTTGCGTTCGAAGTGGGAGAAAATCATCGGCCTGCCCGTGGCCGCGGTCATACTGTTCTTCATCATAAGAAACCTCATGAGCGGCCTCGGCGAGATTGGCCGGTACGACTTCAGGGTCGACGGCTGGCGTGTCGTCCTGGCCTTCGGCGTCTTCGTCATCGTGTTCCCGGCATACGCCGGGCTGTGGCGGTACATCCTCGAACGCTTCGGCCACCGCATCGGTTTCTTGAAGAGCATGAGGATCTGGTTTCTCTCCCAGGCCGGCAGATACGTGCCCGGCAAGGTGTGGTTCGCACTGGGCCGGGTCTACCTCTGCGAGCGTGAGGGAGTGCCGGCGGCGACGGCCTCGGTGGCGCTCGGAGTGGAAGTGCTGCTCGTGCTCGGAAGCTCCCTGGTCGTTTTCGCCCTCGGCGCCGTCGCCGGTTCGGGCGGCGCCCGGTTCCCCTGCCCGCTGGCCCTTGTGTTGCTGCCCGTGGTACTCGCCGCGGTTCACCCCAGGTTCATACGGGCGGTGCTCCGGAAGCTCGGCAAGGACACGACCGCCTTCACACTCACCTACTCGAAGGTCTTGATGCTGATCGCATGCTACACCGGCTGCTGGTGCGTCTACGGGCTGGGATTCTATCTCATCGCGACGTCGGTGAGTCTGGGCGCCGGCGACCCGCTGGTCGAGCCCGCCTGGACGTTCACGCTGATCCGGCGCCTCTCCGGCATAAACGCGGTGTCGTGGTCGGCGGGTCTTCTGAGCGTGGTGACCCCGGCCGGCCTGGGCGTCCGGGAAGGCGTGTCGAGCATGCTCCTCGGGCCTGTGTTCGTAAGGCCTTATCCTTCACTGATTCCGCTGGTCGCAAGGCTGTGGGTGACGATAGCGGAATTCGCTACAATCGGTATAGTCGTGTTCGCAAGGAGTGGGAAATGAGAAGGCGCAAGCGCAGGCCGAGGCGCACCGAGGCGCACGAAGGAGCGGAGAGGAAGGACGCGAAGGGCGCCGGCGGGCGCGGGGGGTGGACCGCGGTCCTGGTCATCACTCTCGCCGCGATCACCGTGGGGATCTTCGCGGAGTTCATATTCTCCGACGACATGCTGTACGGTACGGACATGATACCGATGGGCTACATGATGAGGCAGGTCGTAGCCGGGTACTGGAAGACCCACGGCACGCTTCCGCTCTGGGATCGCTATATCTTGGGCGGCATACCGGTCGTCGACGCGATGCACGGCGACATCTTCTACCCGGCGACGCTCTTCTACTTCATAATGCCGCTTCACAGGGCCCTCGGCGTCAAGATAGTGCTCCATGTCTGGTTGGCGGGACTCACGATGTACTTCCTGCTGCGCACCCTGGGACTGGGACGCAAGTCTGCGCTGCTCGGCGGCATAGCCTACATGACGGCCCCGTACATCATATCGCTGACTTACGCGGGCCACGACGCCAAGATCTTCGTGACCGCGCTTTTCCCGCTGGCGGTCGCCCTGCTGGAGCGCTTCCTCCAGAAACCGCGCTTCGCCCGCGCCCTTCTCTTCGCGGTCTCGGTGGGACTCCTCTTTCTGACTTCGCATCCCCAGATGGCCTATTTCGGATGCTGGGGGCTCTTCATCTACTTTCTGTTCAGCCTGCCGCGCCTCCGGCGCACGGGCGGCCTGACGCGGGGCGTCGCCTTGCTCGCGATGTCGGCGGTTCTGGCCCTGGCCCTGGCGAGTGTCCAGTTCCTGCCGACATACTTCTACACGACGGGATTCTCGCCGCGGACGGAGGGTGTCTCCTTCGAGTACGCGGCGAGCTGGTCGCTTCACCCGGAGGAGATAGTGTCTCTCTTGTACCCGGCCTTCGTCGGCTACGACGCCCCGGGAGTCGGTTCCTACTGGGGAAGAAACCCGTTCAAGCTCAACTGCGAGTCCCCGGGCCCGCTGCTGCTGCTCTTGGCCGTCGGCGGCGTGGTTCTATTGTACAGGAACCGGCGCCTGTGGCCCTGGCTGTTTCTGTTCTTCTTCTGCCCGGTTTACGCTCTGGGGGCCCATACGCCCGTCTTCAGGCTGGTTTTCGACCTCGTTCCCGGAACCAAGTTCCTGCGGGCCGTAAGTGTGATCATGTTCATGTTCTCATGTTCGGCTTCCGTCCTGGCGGCGCATTTCATGGAAGCCTGTCTCTCCGGCGGAGACGCGGACGCGAGGAGGAAGAACGTCGCCGGCGCCCTCTTCGGCGTCGCTGCCGTCGGGGGAATGGTGATGACGGTGTTCCGGCAGCCGTTCTTCAGGTTCTGGGCCGTCCGCTTCGACCCGGGGCTCGCCGGCGAGAAGCTGATCACATTCAAGAACGCCGCCCGCACCTGGGACTGGACCGCCGTGTTGCTGCTGGTGTTCGCCGGCATCGCCCTGTATGCGCTCGCCACGCCGCTGGTGAGGAGGCGCGGGGGCTGGCTCGCGGTCGTGCTCGTCGCCGCGGGACTTCTGGCGACGGCCCTTCCCCACTCGCTGCCCTTCGTCGACACGATCGGCCTGGAGGAGTGGGTGCGGCCCGATCCCGTCATCGAGCGCATGGCCGGGGACGGCACGATCTTCAGGGTGTTTCCCAATGTCGGCTCGCGCTTCTACGACCGCAACTATCTTCCCATATTCGGCCTGGAGACCGTCAACGGCTTCTACGACAACAGGATCGCGAAGTACGAGTTCCTCGCCGGCAAGCACGGCGAGAACATGCAGTATCCCAACATCATGAACATGCTCAACGTCAAGTACCTGGTGCTGCGTGGAGACTATTCCATACCGGCGTTCGTCAAGGAGGCCGAGGCCGGGGAGATCTCGCTCTACCGCAACACCGAGGCGTTGCCGCGCGCCTTCCTCGTACACGAGGCCGTCGTCGCCGCGTCGGATTCGGCCGCCCTGGAGATGCTCAAGGATCCGGCCTTCGATCCTTCGCGCACCATAATACTCAATGAAGGCTCCGGATTCGCCGCCCCGGCCCCGCCGGGCGGCGAGGGGGTGCAGATCGCCGTTCACGAGCCCAACAAGGTCGTCGTCAGGGTGAAGGCCGCGGCGCCCGGGTACGTGTTCTTCGGCGAGAACTACCTGCCCTACTGGAAGGCTTTCATAGGTGGAACCGAGGTTCCCCTGTTGAGATGCAACATCTCGATGAGGGCGGTGCGCGTCGAGCCGGGCGAGCATATGGTCGAAATGAGGTATTGCTCGCCCTGGTACCGGCTGGGTAAGATCGTGTTTTCCGGGGCCTGCGTCTTCGTCGCGGCAGGTCTGTACGCCGCCTACCGCAGCGGTCGCAGGAGAGGGGAGAATGGCTAAGACCGTCGTAGTCGTGCCCACGTACAATGAGAGGCAGAACATAGGGACCATCCTCGAGCGCGTGCTGGGCGTCGCCCCGGAGATCGAAGTCGTCGTCGTCGACGACAACTCGCCCGACGGGACGGCCGACGTCGTGAGGCGGGCGGCGGAGTCCAGTCCCAGGGTTCATCTCATCGAGCGCGGGGCCAAGCTGGGCCTAGGCACCGCATACATCAGGGGTTTCAAGTACGCCCTCGACGCCGGCGCCGATCTCGTCATGCAGATGGACGCCGACCTTTCGCACGATCCCAAGTACATTCCGGACATGCTCGAGGCGATCCGGCGCCATGACGTGGTGATCGGGTCGCGGTACATAAGCGGAGTGAACGTCGTCAACTGGCCCATAGAGAGGCTCCTGTTGAGCTACATGGCCAATGTGTACACGCGCGTGATAACCGGGCTGCCGGTGCATGACGCGACGGGCGGGTTCAAGTGCTTCCGGCGCGAAGTGCTGGAGGCGATCGACCTCGACGAGGTGATCTCCGACGGTTACTGTTTCCAGATCGAGATGAACTTCAGGGCGTGGAGGAAAGGGTTCCGGATCACGGAGGTGCCCATAGTCTTCGTCGACCGGCATTCGGGCACGTCGAAGATGACGAAGCGCATCATCTGGGAGGCGATATACAAGGTGTGGATACTGAGGCTAAAGGGCCTCACGGGACGCCTGTAGGCCCCGGCACCGGTGGCGGCATGGAAGATAAGGTCTCAATAGTCATAGTCTCGTACAACACCAGGCGGTTCCTGCGCGCCTGCCTGGCTTCCATCTCCCGGCACTACCCGGGGCTTCTGCCCCGCGTCACCGTGGTGGACAACGCCTCCTCCGACGGCACCGTGGAGGCCGTCGAGACCGAGTTCCCGGGGGTCAGGCTCATCGTCAACGCCGCCAATCTGGGCTACGCCCGGGCCGTGAACCAGGGCATAAAGGCCTCGGACACGCCGTATGTGCTGGTGCTCAACCCCGACATCGAGGTGGGCGCCGGCTCGGTGGAGAGCATGCTTAGGTTCATGGAGGAGCATCCGGACGCCGGAATCGCAGGCGCGCGACTCGTATACCCCGACGGCACGCTGCAGCCGTCGTGCAGGACTTTCTACACGCT
>JALGWA010000113.1 GCA_025774425.1 bacterium | reverse complement strand
CTTCGCGACTCGCCCGTGCGACGCCGCGGCGCTCTTGATCCTCGATGCCATCCTGCTCGACCCGGTGCGCGACGCCGGGTACGCCAGGCGAAGAGGGGAGACGGTGATTGTGACCCTGGCCTGCTCGAGGGCCGACGGGGCCTGCTTCTGCACCTCCATGGGCGGCGGCCCGCATGACGAGTCGGGCAGCGATGTCATTCTCCTGCCGTCGGGCGGCTCATACCTCGTCAGGGCTCTGACCGAAAGGGGCGGGGCGCTGCTCGCGGAACTCGGGGTCGAGGCGGACGGTGGCGGAGAGCCGGACGATCCCCCGGAACCCGCGAGAACCGTGGCGACCGAGGGAATCAAGGCGTGGCTGGATGCGAACTTCGAAAGCGACAAGTGGAAGGACGTTTCGGCGAATTGCATAAGCTGCGGCGCCTGCTACTATCTCTGCCCGACCTGCCATTGCTTCGACATAACCGACGAGGCCGGCGTCTCCAAGGGGAGGAGGTACCGGGTCTGGGACTGCTGTTCCTTCGCCGACTTCACCAAGATGGCGGGACATCAGCCCAGGGTCGGCAGGAGCGCGAGATACCGGCAGCGCATAATGCACAAGTTCAAGTACACGGTCGACAACGTGAACCTCACCGCCTGCGTGGGCGACGGCAGATGTATTCGTTGCTGCCCGGCGGGCGTGGACATCCGTGAGATCCTCGAGAGCCTGCCCGCCGGGAGCACCGGCGGAGGGCGGGGCGGCGACGGGCCGGAGGGATGAAAGCCATGGACGAGAATCTCGTGCCGCGCATGGCCAGGGTCGAGGGCATCCGCGAGGAGACGCCCGACATCAGATCGCTCAAGATAGTCTTCGAGGACGACGAGGCGCGCAGGTCGTTCCGGTTCGAGCCCGGGCAGTTCTGCCTGATCTCGGTGTTCGGAGCGGGGGAGGCGACCTTCTGCATATCCTCGCCGCCGAGCTGGGAGGGTTTCGTCGAGGTCAGCGTGAAGAAGGTCGGCAAGGTCACGGCGGCGATCCACGATCTGGAGGTCGGGGACAGGATCGGTTTCAGGGGACCCTACGGCAATCACTTCGACCTCGAGAAGATGGAAGGCCGAAGCATAGTGTTCGTCGGCGGGGGCATAGGGCTCGCGCCTCTAAGGCCGCCGATCTACGAGGTGCTGGCGCGGCGTGACAGGTACAAGAGTGTCGACATAATCTACGGCGCCAGGACCGTTCTCGATATTGCCTTCCGGGCGGACCTCGAGGCATGGCGGCAAACGCCCGGCGTCGAGGTGGTGACGGCGGTGGACCCGGGGGGAGAGGACGAGACCTGGAAAGGTGAAGTCGGCCTTGTGCCGCATGTGCTCGAGAAGGTCAATCCGTCTCCCGAGTCGGTGCTCGTCACCTGCGGGCCGCCGATCATGATAAAGTACGTGATCCTCTCGGCGAGGAAAATGGGCTTTGCGCCGGCCGACGTCATCACGACGCTGGAGATGAAGATGAAATGCGGCGCCGGCCTGTGCGGCAGGTGCAATATCGGCAGCAAGTACGTCTGCCGCCACGGCCCCGTCTTCTCGCTCGACGAAGTGGAGTCGTTGCCGGATGAGTTCTAGGCTCGCCCTCTGGCTCCGCGCTTCGAGGCTCCCCTTCCTGTCGGCGTCTCTCACTCCGGCCCTGCTCGGCGCCCTCGCCGCTTACCACGGGACGGGGATGCTCGACGGGACCGGTCTCGTGGTGACGCTGGCGGGCGTCGCCTGCATCCACCTGGGGGCGAACCTCGCCAACGACTACTATGACTGGAAGACCGGCTGCGACTCGCGGAACCCCGAGCCAACGCCTTTCTCGGGCGGGAGCAGGGTGATACAGGAAGGGCTCATCTCCCCGCGCGTGGTCATGGCGGCGGCGGCCGTGTGCTTCGCGCTAGGTGCGGCGGCCGGTGTCTATCTCAACGCCGAGACGCCCGGCAACGTCGTCATGGTGCTCGGCCTTCTCGGTCTGGCTGGGGGCTTTCTCTACACGGCGGCCCCCGTCAGTCTCTCTTACCGCGGGCTCGGCGAGGCGGTCGTCTTCCTCTGTTTCGGCCCGCCGCTCGTCGCGGGCGGCTATGCCGTACAGGCCGGCCGCGTGGATGCCGTCGCGGTCGCGGCCTCCATGCCCGCCGGTCTCCTGGTGCTCGCGGTGCTGCTGGTCAACGAAGTCCTCGACGTCGAGTGGGACGCGGAGGCGGGAAAGCGGACGCTGGTCGTCGCCCTCGGCAGGGAAAGGGGGTACAATCTCTTCGTCGCGGTCTATGTCGCCGCCTATGCCTGGGTGGGCCTGGGCATAGCCCTCAGGCTGTATGAGCCCATCGCCGCGGTGTCCGTGCTGCCTCTTCTCTTCAGCTTGAGGCGGCTCGCCCCGGGGCGCGCGCTCCGGGACCGCGCGGGCGCCGTCGAGGCGAGCAGGGTCACAGTGCTTTCCCAGGGGACGACCACCGGCCTGCTCGCGATCTCCTACCTGCTGCCTGCATGAATTGACAGCGAGCCCCGCAGCCATTAGGATTGATTACTCGGAAGGGGACCGATGGCCGCTACTTCTCTCGATATCACCAGGATAACGCGCCCGATAGCCCGAGAACTCGCTCTGCTGGAGCGCGACCTCGAGGACATCCTCAAGTCGGATCTCGGGCTCGTCGAAGGGATCGGCGAGCATCTCCTCGCCATCAAGGGAAAGCGCGTGCGCCCGATTCTCCTGTTTCTCTCATCGCATGTCGGCGAGCCCGACAGCGAAGCCGGCGTGAAGGCCGGCGTCGCCATCGAGCTGATTCACACCGCGACGTTGCTCCACGACGATTCCATCGACAAGAGCGATTTGAGGCGTGGACTCCCGACCGTCAACAAACTCTGGGACGAGCAGGTCTCGGTGATAATGGGAGACCACCTCTTCTGCAAGGCCTTCGCTCTGCTGCACGAAACCGGCCTCGACGATGTCGCGCGCGTCGTCGTCGAGGGCTCCGAGAGGATGACCTTCGGGGAGATGCATCAGATGGACAAGCGCGGCGACTGCAACATAACCGAGGAGGAGTACCTCGAGCTCATCCGCAACAAGACGGCGGCCCTGTTCGCGTGCTCATGCGAGGCGGGAGCCCTGATAGGCGGCGTCCCGGCCGCCGCCCGGGAGAGTCTGGTCGCCTACGGCGACCGGCTCGGCACGGCGTTCCAGATCGTCGACGACGTCCTGGACTTCGTCGGCGACGCCGAGTCCATGGGCAAGCCCGTCGGGAACGATGTCCGGGACGGCAGGGTCACCTTGCCGCTGATCGCAGCTCTCAGGGCGGCCCCCGCGGAGGAGGTCGCCGGCGTGCGGAGGTTCGTCTGCGGCGGGGAGTACTCGAAGCACGGGTGGGACGCCATGGTCGAGTTCGTCGAGGCGCATGGCGGCGTCCAGTACTCCCTGGAGGTCTCCCGGCGGCTCGCCGGCGGCGCCAAGACAGCCGTCGCGGGTCTGCCCGACTCCCCCGCCAAGACGTCGCTGACCGCGCTGGCCGACTACGTCGTCTCCAGGCGGAAATAGAACCCGCGAGATGAGAAAGTACAACTACGCGATTCCCCTGGCGCTCGTCGCCCTCGTTCTCGCCGTCGCCCTGGCGAGGCGCGGGGGCGGGCCGCCGCCCGAGTACCGTGACTCCCGGCTGATGATGGACACCATCGTCGAGATCCGGATCTGGGGCGAAGGAAGCATCGGCGGCGCGGCCGCCCTGGATTCGGCCTTCGCGGTCATCGCCGCCGTCGATTCCCTGCTGGGCGACGGGCTCGTCACCGGGGCCGAGCGGGACCTGCTCGCGGCGCCCTGCGTGGACAGCATAATGGCGACCGGCAGGACGGCCTGGAGGATCACGCATGGGCTCTTCGACCCTACGATCGGCGCGGTGTCGAGGCTGTGGGAGTTCCATCCGGGTGCGAAGCCGCCGGAGGCCGATTCCATAGCCGCGGCGCTCGCCGCCGTCGGCCTCGGCCGGCGCCCGCGGGAGGAGGGACGCGACGTCGTGCTCGACGTCGGCGGTATCGCCAAGGGCTATGCCCTCGAGGCCGCGGCGGAGGAGATCGAGCGCCTCGGTTTCCGCGCGGCCATGCTCAACGCCGGCGGGGACATAAAGATAGTCGGCGGCAAACCCGGCGGCGGCCCGTGGCGGATCGCCATCAGGCATCCGAGGAGTCCGGGCGAGGTCATCGGCTGTCTCGAGGTCGGACCCTGTTCGATCGCCACTTCCGGGGACTACGAGAGATTCTTCACCTACGACGGGGTCAGGTACCACCACATACTCGACCCCAGGGACGGCATGCCCGCCGCGGCCTCGGTCAGCGTGACCGTCATCGGCCGGGACGCCGGGCTCTGCGACGCCCTGGCGACGGGGTTCTTCGTCATGGGGGCGGACGAGGCGCTCGCCGTGGCCGAGAGCCTGCCGGGCATCGAGGCCGTCTTCATCTTCGGCGACAGCCTACGGGTCGTGACGACCGGCGGCCTCGCCGAGACCTTCGAGGAGCTGAAGTGACCAGACCGACGCTCTCGGACATCGTTCTCACGGCCGGCCTGGCGGCCGCGGGCGTCGTTCTCCTCTTGATGCAGAGCGGCGGGGCCGCCGCGCCGGGCGGAGTGGCCGTCATAAAGAGTGTGAACGACACGACGCGGGTCGTCAGCCTTTCCGACAGTCTCGTCCTCACGGTCGACGGCGCGCTCGGCGAGACGAGGATAAGGGTGGGCGGAGGCTGCATCGAGTTCCTGTCGTCTCCGTGTCCCCACAAGATATGTGTCGGGCGCGGAAAGGTCTTCAGGGCGGGCGACTACATCGTATGCGTTCCCAACGGGGTTTCGGCGCGAATCGAGGGCGAATCGCCCTTCGACGCCGTGGTCCCCTGAAGGGGATGCGGCGGGGGTGGGGAATGGACGCCAAGCGGCTTTCGAGAATCGGGATACTGTCGGCCTGCGCGGTCGCCGCGTATGTGTTCGAGGCTTTCATACCCGTCCCGGTGCCCTGGGCGAGGGTCGGGATCTCCAACGTGGTGGTCGTGATAACGCTCTTCGGTTTCGGGTTCGGAGAGGCCCTGCTGGTGACACTGGTCAGGATCACGGCCGGCCAGCTCCTGCTCGGCATGATGTTCAGCCCGTCCTTCATGATGGCGCTCGCCGGCGGGGCGGCCGCGCTGGCCGTCATGTCTTGCGTACGGCGGTATGCGGTGCCGCCCCTTTCGGTGATAGGTGCGAGCGTGGCCGGAGCGGTCGCCAACAACGTCGTCCAGATCTTCGTGTTCGCCGCGCTCCTGACGAGCGGGGCCGTGCCAGCCGGGCTCATGGGGACGTTCATCGTTCTCGGGGCGGCCGTCGGCTTCGCGACCGGGGTCCTGAGCGCCGAGCTTTTGAAGAAGGTTCGGCTTGAAAGCCGCGCCGGAGTGGAGTAAGTTGTAGCTGGAATGAGACAGGTGGGCTATGTCGTCGCCGTCGAGGGGGAGGCCGCGGAAGTCGCTCTGGGGGAACACCTCGAGTGCGAGAGGTGCGGCGCCTGTCTTGCGATGACGGCGAGGAAGCGGAAAGGGATCAAGGCCGGTAACGGCGTCGGCGCGGGTGTCGGCGACAAGGTGGAGGTGGAGACGGCTCCGGGCTTCGCCGTCGCGG
>JALGWA010000112.1 GCA_025774425.1 bacterium | reverse complement strand
GGCCCGGCCGAGAAGGGTCCGGCCGTGCGGGGTCCTGCGGCGAGGCACGCGCCGGCTTCGACGAGGGCGGCGCCTCCCGGACGGAGAATGGGCAGGGGAAGACCCGGAGGGCGGCCCGGCAGAGGCCGCGGCCGCGGCCGTGAGGAGGAGGATGAGGACCAGCTCATCGAGCATGTCATCCATATCAACAGGGTCGCCAAGGTCGTAAAGGGCGGCAGGCGCTTCAGCTTCAACGCCATCGTCGCCGTCGGCGACGGCAAGGGCATGGTCGGCATCGGTATGGGCAAGGCGAACGAGGTCGCCGACACGATACGAAAGGCAATCGAGGCGGCCAAGAAGGAGATGGTGTCGATTCCGCTGCTGGGGACGACGATTCCCCATGAGGTCATCGGGCGGAGTGGGGCCGGCAGGGTGCTTCTCAAGCCCGCGTCGCCCGGTACCGGCGTCATCGCGGGCGGTCCCGTGAGGGGCGTGTTGGAGCCCGCCGGTGTCCGCGACATCCTTACCAAGTGCCTGGGGTCCAACAATCCCCACAACGTCGTGAAGGCGACGATGGACGGACTCCTCCAGCTGAGGAAGGCGGCCGACGTCGGCAAGATACGGGGAATGTCGGTCAGGGAAGTGCTGGGTTTCACGGAGAGTGAATCAAGTGAAGATGCTGAGAATTAGGCAGACGAGAAGCGGCATAGGACGGATCGGGAAGCAGAAGAAGGTGCTCCGGGCGCTGGGGTTGAAGCACCCGGGCTCCGTGGTCGAACATGCCGACACCGCCGTCATAAGGGGCATGATCAGGAAGGTCGAGCACCTTGTGAGCGTGGAAGTCATCGAGAGGGAGAGCGAGTAGGTGAAACTCAATGAAATCGCTCCGACCCGGGGCGCGAGGAAGGCGCGCAAGCGCGTCGGGCGTGGACCCGGGAGCGGACACGGAAAGAGGTGCTGCCGGGGCAACAAGGGACAGAAGGCGAGGAACACCGTCCACCCATGGTTCGAGGGCGGCCAGATGCCGCTGCAGCGGCGACTGCCCAAGCGGGGCTTCAAGAACTTCATGAGAGTGGAGTACGAGGTCGTCAACCTCAGGGACATATCGAGCAGGTTCGGCGAGGGCGACGAGGTCAATCCCGAGAGCCTGGCTGCGAAGAACCTGGTGGCGCGCGGGACGAGCAGGGTGAAGATACTCGCCAACGGGGAGCTCGGCTTCGCGGTCAAGGTCAGCGCCCATGCGGCGTCGGCCAAGGCGAAGGAGTCCATTGAGAAAGCCGGGGGGACACTCACCCTTTTGAAATAGAGCGATGAGCGGTTTTCACTCGAGGAGGATTACGGGTGCAGGACAAGATCCAGAGCATTTTCAAGATCCCTGAGCTGCGGCGCAGGATTCTCATCACACTCGGCCTGCTGGTCGTCTTCCGAGTGGGGTGCTACGTTCCCGTTCCGGGAATCGACGGGTCGGCACTGGCCGAGGCGCTGCAGAAGATGCAGGGCACATTGCTCGGCCTGTACGATATGTTCGCGGGCGGCGCCTTCTCGCGGGCGACCGTCTTCGCGCTGGGGATCATGCCCTACATATCGTCGTCGATCATCATGCAGCTCCTCACCGCCGTGATTCCATACTTCGAGAAGCTCCAGAAGGAGGGTGAAGAGGGCAGGAAGAAGATAACCCAGTACACGCGGTACGGAACGGTCCTGCTCGCCATACTTCAAGCCTACGGCATCTCGGCGTATCTGGAGCGGATGCCGGTGGCCGCCTCCCGCGCCATCGTCCCCAACCCGGGCCTCGGCTTCAGGATGATGGCGGTGATCACGCTGACGGCGGGAACGATTTTCCTGATGTGGCTCGGCGAGAAGATAACTGAGAAGGGGATAGGAAACGGCATATCGCTGATCATCTTCACGGGCATCATCGCAAGGTACCCCAACGACATACTGAGAACCATAGACGCCTTGAGGACGGGGCAGCTCAACTTCTTCACGCTGGCCGTGCTGATGTTGCTCATGGTCTTCATCGTAGCCGGCGTGATCGTGATGACGCAGGGCATGAGGAAGATACCCGTGCAGTACGCCAAGCGGGTCGTCGGCAGGAAGATCTACGGGGGTCACAGCACTCACATACCTTTGCGGGTGAACACCGCCGGAGTGATCCCGATCATCTTCGCACAGGCGATCCTGATGTTCCCGACGAGCATCGCGACGTGGTTCGGGAGGCCCGAGATCCAGGATGTCGTCAGTGTGTACATGTCCCCGGGTTCCGCCCTGTACAACTTCCTCTATGCCGTGATCATCGTGTTCTTTGCGTACTTCTACACGGCGATCGTGTTCAATCCGCAGGATCTCGCGGACAACATGCAGAAGTACGGCGGCTTCATACCGGGGATCAGGCCGGGCAAGCGCACGGCCGAGTACATCGACAGGGTTCTCACCAGGATAACCCTGCCCGGTGCGTTATTCCTGGCATTCATAGCGATATTGCCTTCGATATTCATATACAAGTTCAATGCGCCCTTTGTTTTCGGCGGAACCGGGCTCTTGATCGTGGTCGGTGTCGCCCTCGATACCCTGCAGCAGATCGAGTCGCACCTCTTGATGAGGCATTACGAGGGCTTCCTCAAGCGGGGCAAACTCAGGGGTAGGCGATGACGGCGACGAGACTCGTCTTCCTGGGCCCCCCGGGAGCCGGGAAGGGCACGCAGGCGGACCTGGTCGCCGACAGCTTGGGGATACCGCATATTTCGACGGGTGACATATTGAGAGAGGCCATGGAGAAGAAAACGGATCTCGGCGGACGTGCCGGGCGGTACGTCGAGGGCGGGGATCTCGTGCCCGACGAGATCGTGCTTTCGCTGGTCGAGGAACGGACGGGCAGAGAGGACTGCGCGGGCGGCTTCGTGCTGGACGGCTTCCCGCGTACGGTGGCGCAGGCCGAGGGCCTCGACGGGATTCTCGCGGAGCGCGGTGAGGCCCTCGACGCCGTGATTCTCCTCGACGTCGGCGATGAGGCCATAATCTCGAGGCTGGCGCAGAGGAGGGTCTGCCCGGCATGCGGCGCCCTCTACAGCCTGGACGGCGACCCGCCGCGGCAGGACGGGGTCTGCGACAAGTGCGGGGCGAGGCTGGAGGCCAGGGTCGATGACGATCCTGCGACCGTGAAGAAGAGACTCGAGGTCTACAGGAGAGACACGCTGCCGGTCGTCGAGTATTACGAATCCGAGGGGCTCCTGAGGAGAGTCGGCGGAGAGGGTGACGTGGAGGGCGTCTTCTCGTCGATTCTCGAAGTGCTCAAGACGGTGAAGCGGTGAAAGCAAGCGGGAGACAATTGATTACAGACGGCATAAAGATCAAGACGGACGAGGAAATCGAGCTCATGAGGGCGAGTGGACGGGTGCTGGCCTCGGCACTGCGCCTTCTCGGGTCTATGATAGAGCCCGGTGTTACGACGGAGGCACTGGACCGGGCGGCCGAAGAGTTCATCAGGTCGCACGGCGCGGTTCCCTCATTCAAGGGGTACAGGGGATTCCCGGCGAGCATCTGCACGTCGGTGAACTCGGAGGTCGTTCACGGGATACCGGGCAGGCGGGTGTTGGGCGAGGGCGACATCGTGAGCATAGACGTCGGCGTTCTCAAGGACGGGTATCACTCGGATGCGGCCCGCACCTTCGCGGTCGGTGAGGTGGCGCCGGAGGTCGACGGTCTCCTCGCGGCGACGCGGGAGGCGTTGGCGGCCGGTATAGCCGCGGCCAGGGAGGGGAACACCATCGCCGACGTTTCCGCGGCGGTCCAGACGACCGTGGAGGGTCGAGGGTTCTCGGTGGTGAGGGACCTGGTCGGGCACGGTATCGGGCGGGACATGCACGAGCCTCCCCAGGTTCCGAACTTCGTGGGCGCGGGCGCGGCTCCTGAACTCGTGAGCGGCGTGACGCTGGCGATCGAACCGATGGTCAATGCCGGAGATTACCCGGTGGAAGTTCTGGATGACGGGTGGACCGTCGTCGCCAAGGACGGAAGCCTCTCGGCCCATTTCGAGCACACCGTGGTGGTGCGCAGGGACGGGGCCGAGATACTGACTCTGGAGGGGTTGGAAGAACCGGGAGCGTCGGGAGATAATGGCTAAGGAAGACACGATACAGGTGGAGGGAACGGTGGTCGAGTCTCTGCCCAATGCCATGTTCAGGGTCGAGCTCGAGAACGGGCATGTAGTGCTCGCGCATATCTCCGGGAAGATGAGGATGCACTTCATCAAGATCCTCGCCGGGGACAAGGTCAGCGTCGAGCTTTCGCCCTATGACCTGTCGCGTGGAAGAATCGTTTACAGGTACAAGTAGTACGTAGGCAGGAGCATATCCGATGAAAGTGCGTGCGTCGGTCAAGAAGATCTGTGACAAGTGCAAGATTGTGAAGCGCAGGGGCATAGTCTACGTCATATGCAAGAATCCCAGGCATAAGCAGAAGCAGGGATAGGAGGTGTAAGGAGAGTGCCGAGAATCGCAGGTGTAGATCTACCGGCGGAGAAGCGGATAGACATATCGCTGACATACATATTCGGCATAGGCCGTTCGGCGGCGAAGAAGATCCTCGCCGAGACCGGTGTGGATCCAGCCACGAAGACGAAGAACCTGAGCGAGGACGACACGGCCAAGCTGCGAAGGGTCATAGAGAACACATACAAGGTCGAGGGCGCCTTGCGGTCCGAAATCGCGGGCAACATCAAGCGCCTCATGGATATCGGCTCATACAGGGGCCTGCGCCACCGTAGAGGGCTTCCCGTCAGGGGGCAGCGCACTCACACCAATGCGAGGACGCGGAAGGGGCCCAAGAAGGGTGTCATGACCCGCAAGAAGAAGGAAAGAAAGTAACCGGAGGTATCGAGTTTGCCAAAGGCAAAGGGCAGAAAGCCGAAGCGTAAGGACAGGCGGGTAGGGGAAAGCGGAGTGGCGCATATTCAGGCCACGTTCAACAACACGATCATAACGATAACGGACGCGACCGGCCATGTGGTGTCCTGGGCCAGCGCCGGCAGGGTGGGCTTCAAGGGTTCGAGAAAGAGTACGCCCTTCGCCGCCCAGCTGGCCGGGGAATCCTGCGCCAAGGAGGCCCTCAATCTCGGCATGAGGAAGATCGAGGTCAGGGTGAAGGGTCCCGGCCCGGCGAGGGAGGCGGCGATAAGGTCTCTGCAGGCCGCGGGGCTCGAGATTACCGCTATCCGCGACGTGACGCGCATTCCGCATAACGGATGTCGTCCGCCCAAGAGAAGAAGAGTCTAGAACGGGGGGTTTTGATGGCAAGGTACACGGGCTCCAAGTGCAGACTTTGCCGCAGAGAGGGGATGAAGCTGTTCCTCAAGGGGGATCGCTGCATGAGCACGAAGTGCGCAGTGGACAGGCGCCCATACCCTCCAGGCGAGCACGGCCAGCGCATGAGGGTGCGCAGGACGGAGTACGGTCTGCAGCTCAGGGAGAAGCAGAAGGTCAAGAGGGTCTACGGAGTTTTCGAGAGGCAGTTCCGCAGGTACTTCGAGAAGGCATCGCGCCAGCACGGCGTCACCGGTGAAAACCTCCTGAAGCTCTTGGAATTGCGGCTGGACAACGTGGTGTACAGGGCCGGTTTCGCACCTTCGAGAAACAACGCGAGGCAACTCGTCAACCACAGGCACTTCACCGTA
>JALGWA010000111.1 GCA_025774425.1 bacterium | reverse complement strand
GACGACGGCGCAGTTCTCGTCGACGGCGCCCTCATCGAGAGAGTGGGCAAGAGCGCTGATTTCGGGGGCTCGTACGACACGGTCATCGACGCCCGCGGCAAGATCGTGCTCCCGGGCTTCATAAACGCGCACATGCATTTCTACAGCACCATGGTGAGGGGGCTCGGCAAGATGGAGCCGGCCGCCGATTTCGTCGGCGTGCTCGAGAAGCTCTGGTGGCGGCTCGACAAGCGTCTGTTGCTCGATGACTGCTATTACAGCGCCATGATCCCGCTGATCGACGCCGTGAAGAAAGGGACGACGACCATCATCGACCACCATGCGAGTCCGCTGGCGGTCACGGGTTCGCTCGAGCGCATAGCGTCCGCCGTACGCCGCGTCGGGGTGCGGGCGAGCCTCTGCTACGAGGTGTCGGACCGGGACGGCGCCGACATAGCGATGGAGGGCATACGCGAGAACGTCGCGTTCATCGAGAAGACGGGCGCCGGCGGGGACGACCGCATCAGGGCCCTGTTCGGTTTGCATGCGAGTTTCACGCTGTCGGACGAGACATTGAAAAAAGCGGTCGATGCCGCGGCGGGCCTCGAGACGGGCTTCCACATTCATGTCGCGGAGGCCGAGTCCGACCAGGAACACGCGCTCCGGAACTTCGGCAAGAGAGTCGTCGAACGGCTGCATGACGCCGGGGTGCTCGGTCCCAGGACGATAGCCGCCCATTGCGTTCACGTGAACGAACACGAGATTGACCTCCTCGCCGGGACCGGCACATCCGTCGTTCACAACCCCCAGTCCAATATGAACAACGCCGTCGGGGTCGCCGACATCATCGCCATGATGGACGGAGGCGTCAGGGTCGGGCTCGGCACCGACGCGATGACGGTGGACATGCTGGAGGAACTGAGGTCGGCTCTCTGGGCTCAGCATCTCGCGCGCGGGAACCCTTCGGTGGGCTTCATGGAATGTATGAGGACGCTTACCGTGAACAATGCCAGGATCGCAAGCGCATACTGGGACATGGGAGTCGGCGAGCTCAGGGAGGGTTACGCCGCGGACATCATTCTCATGGACTACCACCCACCCACCCCGTTCGACGCAGGCACCTTCCTGGGGCACCTTTGTTTCGGACTCTCCCAGGCGGCCGTCGATACGACGATAGTCGGCGGCAGGGTTCTGATGCAGGGCGGCGACCTCAAGATAGACGTCGATGAGGAAGAGATCGCCCGGGAATCCCGGAAACTTGCGGCGAAGCTCTGGGAGCGCTTCTAGGCGACGGCCCTGCCGCGCTTGGCGGCCGCGATCCTCCGCACGGCCCCCACGAGGGTGTCGATCTCGTCTCCCGTGTTGAAGGGACCTATCCCGGGCCGCACCGAGCCGTTGATTCTCTCGGTGCCGAGCTGCCTGTGGGCGAGCGGCGCGCAATGAAGGCCCGTGCGGCATGCGATGTTGTAATCGACGTCGAGCATCGCTCCCACGTCGGCGGCTTCCAGTCCCTCGATGTTGAAGCTGAGGACCGGGATCTTGTTCTCCGGGGTGTCCGCGCAGTAGAGCGTGACACTTTCTATCTCCTTCAGTCCGTCGCGCGCCCTCTCCCAGAGGCTCATCTCGCGGCCATGGATGTTCTCGACGCCCTGCTCGATTACATACTCGACGCCGGCGCGAAGGCCCGCGACACCGAGTATGTTCAGGGTGCCGCATTCCATCCGGTAGGGGAACTCGTCCGGGTGAAAACGGTCGGCCGAGCGCACGCCGGTTCCTCCGAAGCGCGTGCATGCGATCGGTGTGCCCGGCTTGATGTAGGAGCCGCCGATGCCCGTCGGACCGAGCAGGCACTTGTGGCCCGTGAAGACGAGGATGTCGACGGCCATCTCTTCGACGTCGATCGGCAACGCCCCGGCGGTCTGGCTCGCGTCGACGGCGAAGCACACCCCGGCCTCGCGGCAGATCCCGCCGATCTCGCCGATGGGCTGGACGGTCCCGATCACGTTGGAGGCATGGTTCATGATCACGAGCCGGGTGTCCTTCCTCAAGGCCCTCCTCACGTCGTCAGGATCGACGTAGCCGTCGACGTCGAAGGGCACGTACGTGACATCGATGACGCCGGCCTGCTCGAGATGGTACAGCGGGCGCAGCACCGAGTTGTGCTCGAGGTTCGTTGTGACGACGTGGTCGCCGTCCCTGAGGACGCCCTGCACGACCATGTTGAGTGAATCGCTGGCGTTGTAGCTGAACGTGAGGTGGTCCGGGTCGGTGCCGCCCAGGAAGTCGGCGAGCATCCTGCGCGTGCCGCGGACCATGTCTTCGGCCTCGACCGCGGCGCCGAACTTGGAGCGTCCGGGGCTCACTCCATGCGACCTGTAGAACTCGGCCATGAAGGCGTACACGCCGGCTGGTTTGGGATACGTCGTCGATGCATTGTCCAGATAGATCAAGTCTGACATGGGTCTCTTCTCTCCACTTGATAGCCCCAACACACACCGATGCACCACCGCCCGGCACCACCCGCATCCTAGCATTTCCCCGGCGGCTTTTCCACCGTCCTTGCGCGCAGGTCGCTGTTTCGCCCGGGCCGCTTATGTGCTATAATATAATAACGCCGCTTCAACGTACGGACGGAACGGGGGTAGCAATGCATGTGAGTGTGGAAAGCAGGTACGGGGCGGTCCGGCGGGCCCGGGGCGCACTTGCGGTCCTGGTCGTCCTGCTGGCGGCGAGCCCGGCCGCGGCGGAATGGGACGCGGTCGCCCTCTCGGACACGGTCGTCGCCTTCGGCGTCGTGACCACGGGTGAGACAACCTCGGTCACGCTCTCGATCACCAACAACCTCGGTGTCCCGGTCCAAGTCACCGCGGCGTCTGTGACTGGCGAGGGCTTTTTCACGGATTTTGCTCCCATGGAGCTGGCGCCCTTCGCCACGGAGCACTTCAATGTCTACTTCGCCGCGGGCCAGAACATCGACTTCGCCGATTTTCTCGTGGTCGATGTCGACGCGGGGATGCGCCCGCTCGTCGCCGAGATGACGGCCGAGGCCCATCACCCAGGCACGTACTACAGCAGCACCCGGAACAAGTGGGCCGAGGAACTCAAGGACGCGCTCACCGACATCATCGACGGCCATACGTCGCTCGGCTACACGCTCGCGCGCGACTACATGTACGGCAGCATCGACAACCACGACGGCTGGGTCGAGTGCGTCTACACGGGGAGGAAGGCCTATTTCAGTACCAGGGAGGGGGCGAACGAGAACAACTTCAACTGTGAGCACACCTGGCCGCAGAGTTTCTCGGGCGAAGCCGAACCGATGAAGTCCGACCTCTACCACCTCTACCCGTCGGACGTCACGGCAAACAGCAAGCGGGCCAATATCGATTTCGGGGTAGTCACTTCGGCGACCTGGAGCCAGGGCGGGTCCAAGCTCGGATACGATTCCACCGGGCAGGAGGTCTTCGAGCCGCGCGACGTTCACAAGGGCAATGTCGCGCGCACCCACTTCTACTACATCATCCGCTACGACGGCAACTATAACGGCTATGCCGACTGCACGAAGATGGAAGCGCACTTCCGCGACTGGCATGTCGCGGACCCCGTCGACAGCCTCGAGCGGCTGCGGAACGAGGACATCTACGCGCTTCAGCACAACCGCAACCCCTTCATCGACCACCCTGAGTTCGTCGACCGCATATCGAGTTTCTTCGGTACGGCCGTGTGGGTGGCGGAGCCCGAGATCGCAGTCGCCCCGGCGGCGATCGACATGGGCGAAGTCGGCTTCGACACGACCGCCTATTACCACTTCGCCGTTATGAACGGCGGTGATGACAGCCTCGACGTGTACTCGATCACATCGACGAATCCAGCGTTCGTCCTCGGCAAGTCGGCCGCGCCGCTCGCTGCCGGAGAGTACGAGTACGTATGGATCTCATATGCATCGGGAAGCGTCGAGACCGATGATTCGACCACCATATCCGTAGCGAGCGACGACGCGGACGAGGGTGTTGTCGAGATCCCGGTGATCGTGCATGTGACCGATCTCGCCGGCGTCGAGGCGGCCGGCGGAGTGCAGGATGCCTTCCGCCTCGGGCAGAACAGCCCGAACCCGTTCGTCGAGCGTACCGCCATAAGCTTCAGCCTGGCGGCGCAGTCCGCCGTCGGCCTGGCGGTCTACGACACGAGGGGGCGGCTCGTGGCGCGGTTGCTCGACGGAGACGAGATGGCGCCGGGTGAGCATCGGGTGGTGATGGAGGCCGGCGGCCTTCCTCCCGGTGTTTACTACTACCGCTTGAAGGCCGCGGGTCGGGCCGCCACGAGGCGCATGGTGCGCGTCGACTAGGGACGTCGGGCAGGCGCCCCACCTGCCTGAGCCTGCTCCGGAGAATCCCCGTTGAGGGTTGCCACGACGTCGAAGAGGTCGCCCGTCCTGTAGAAATCCACGGCGATGATGTTGGGAATCCGGCCGCGCTCCTTCTCGCAGCGCCGGGCCCTGGCGAGCAGGAAATCATAGGCGTTCACGATCTCGGCGTTCGAGGGCAGAGGACTCGGCGGCGTCTCTATCCAGTGGTTCATGAGGAAGAGAGAGCCCGACGTGCCGCCGCGGTTGGGGGCGCAGGAGAACTCCGACGGGTCGCGGAACCGGTAGGGCGTCTCCTGCATGACTTCGAACGCGGGATGCAGCCAGGCCACGCCTTCGCTGTGATGCTCGGCGAGGACGAGCACGCGGCCGCCGGAGGCGACCATCTCGCGGAGGGTCGGCCAGGGCGGGGTGACACGCCCGTGGTAGACGAAGTCCATGAGTCCGCTCTGCTCGAAACATGCCTCGATGTCCCGCGGCGTCGCCCCCTCATCCTGGATGACGATGATGAGGACCTCGTTGGGATTCTCGACGAGAAACTCGTGCATCTGCTCGAGGATGGGCGTCATCCGCAGCGCACCGAGCTCGCAGAACCCGTGGCAAAGGTAGATGTCCCGCGGGCCCTCGTCCCCGCCGACTAGGCGCTCACGGATGCGCTTGGCCGCTTCGACGCCTTCCTTGCCGAGCACTTGCTCGTAGGTCGCCATCGCCGCGCTCTCGTTGTCGAGAATCGTTTTCACCTTGTCGCCCACCGGAACCGCCCGGTACGCGTCGATCAGGAAGGCGCGTATCCCGTCGCGGAGCTGCTGCATTATCCCCCGCTCCTGGTTGGCGAACATCCAGTCGGGTATGTCGGCTCCCCCCATGGAATTGTGAGTCCCGGCGAACACGACTTCGTCGAGCGGGCGGTCGCAGAGATTCCGGCTGCCGTTGCATGCGTCGATGGTCACTGGTATGCCCACGGTCCGGGCAGAGCGATGGAGCACGGCCACTCCCCCAACTACGAGCGCGGCCGTGACGAGCCCCACGACGGCGGATTCCCGGGCGGCCGATGGACCCCGCGTCCGCCGCCGGCCCTCGTCCCCGGCCGGCCGGGACTGGCCGCGGAGCAATATCTCGAAGAGTTCGCGGAGGCCGACGAAGCCCAGGGAGACGCCGGCCAACAGAGCCGCGGTGGTGAGGACTTTCGCCGGGTGCATGACGAGGAGGAGCCCCAAACCGACGAAGGCGCCGCCGTCTCGCCGCCGTATCTGACGAGCACGAAGAACGCCAGCGACAACAGCATGAGAGCGAGTCCCTGCTGGAGCAGGGCGGT
>JALGWA010000110.1 GCA_025774425.1 bacterium | reverse complement strand
TGAACTTGCCGCCGCCGGCTTCGATCGAGAAGCCGTGATAAGTCGCCGCTTTTATCTCCGTTTCGACGCTGTGCTTGTCGAGGTCGATCCTCTCGCCGTGGGCCCGCGCCATGAAAGAGGAGTCGGTGAGCTTGACGTCCGAGAAACTGCTGAAGACCAATCCCTCCACGGAGAAAATGTACAAGAGCTCGTTGAGCCACGCAATCAGAAGCTCGTCGCGGCTTTCACCGACCACCATGACCAGCCGGCTCTCGGACGTCCCGCCGGGAACGCTCCCGAAAATGAGATCGACCATCGCCAGGGCGGCGTGTACGAACAGGTCCTCCCGGCTGTCGGCGGTCACCTCGATGCCGACGTCGGCTGTGTGTCCGAAAACAGTGTAGAAGGAAAGCGAGCCCACCTGATCACTCACCTGGCCGGCGACCGAGCATCAGGACTTCTTCTTGGTCTTCGAGCGGTCCTGCTTCTCCTCTTCCTCGCCGAGCCCGTACTCGACCTTGCCGGCGGCGAGCTCGGCCAGGGCGATATCGACGGGGCGCTTCATGTCGGTCCGAACGAGGGGCTTGAGACCGAGGTTGAGCTGACGGGCGCGCCTCGCCGCCGCGACGACGACTTCGTAGGAATTGGAGAACAATGTCGGCAACTCGTTGAGAGGAATCTGGTCCTCAATCTTGGAATCCGGGTCGACCCTCGGCCTGAAATCGGCCGCCTCCGGCTCCTCTTCTCTGATGCGCTTCTTGGAAGTCTTCTTCTTCGCCATATCCGAGCCTAGCCACCCCCATCGGCCGAATACCGTATTATAGTGCCCATCGTCTTGTATATCAACTTCGCAGCCGTGAAATCCGGCGCGGCGTTCCCCGGCTGTGGGCAGAGCTCGACGACGTCGAAGCCCACCACCCGCCTACCAGATATTACACGTTTGAGCAAATGAATCAAGTCATACCAGCCGAGACCTCCCGGCTCGGGGGTGCCCGTCGACGGCATGACGGACGGGTCGAGCACGTCCAGGTCGAGGCTGATGTAGATGTTCCGCGGGATGAAGTCGAGATCCACGCCCGCCGCATCCGCCCGGATCCGCTCGGCGTAGATCATCTTGAGCCCCTCGGACACGGCGAAGTCATGCTCCTCCCTGGACAGGCTCCTCACGCCTATGGCCGCGGCCGGCCGCGTCTCCAGGATGCGCCTCAGGAAACAGGCGTGACTGAAGCGACGGCCCCCGTAGGAATCCCTGAGGTCGGCATGGGCGTCGAAGGATACGACGAAGAGATCCTCCTCGGAGGCGAACGCCCGTATCGCCCCGACGCTCACCGTATGCTCGCCCCCGAGCACCACCGGCACGGCGCCTGAGGCGACGGCCTCCTTCACCGCGCCCTCGACTCTCGCCAGCGTGGCCTCCGGATCCCCGGAGACCGGCTCGACCTCCGGCGCGGTGTGCACGCCTTCCCTCGCGGGCTCCATGTCGAGGTCGTGGTCGTAGAGCTCGACCGCCGCCGACGCTTCGATTATCGCCCGCGGTCCGCGACGCGAACCGGCGACGTAGGTGGAAGTCGCTTCATAGGGCACCGGTATGACGGAGAACCTGCTCCCGCCCGGTGACGAGTGGGAGGCGCAGAGCCCCAGGAAATTCCCCGCTCCCGGACACTCGATGTCGCTCATTCACGCTCCAGAAGCCAGCACCGAACCGCTCAGTCGGCCCCGACGCCGAGGTCGGCGCCCATGGTGAACGAAACCCGCTCTTTCCCGGCGAGGTCGGCGCAGCGGTCCCTCAGTCTGCAGGCGATGAGCGGAAGGGCTATGGTCGCGTCGCAGTACACGCTCACCTTCTTCGCCTCGCCCGCGATCTTGCCCCACGACTGGGCCTCCTCAAGAGTACAGCCGCTCAGGCCTCCCCAGTGCGGGGGATCCGTGATGATCTGGACGGCGTAGTCATGGCCTTCGGTCTCGACACCCTCGACGGCCAGCGTCACCTGGGTCTGCTGTATGAAGTTCTTGGGAGTACCGCCGCCTATGTAGACGACGCCCGTCCTCCCCGCCGCCCCGGCGATCTCCGCGCTCTCCTCGACGTCCTTCATGACGTCTATGAGGGCGACGCGGCGCCCTTCACGCCTCGCGACGCCCATCTCTATGCCGATGGACGAATCGCTTATCGCCGGGCAGTAGATGGGCACTTTCTTCCGCGCGGCAGCCGTCAGAATCCCGCCCTCTCCTCCGGTCTCCGCGAGCTTCTCGCCCAGGGCGAACAGGAACTCGCGCGTCGAATACGGCCCCCCGCCGGCGAGCCCGGCGGCGAATTCCCTTATCCACCTGCCCGCCCAGACGAAGTCGCTCTCCTTGGCGAACACGTCGTAAATGCGGTCGAGCTTCTGCTCGTGGAGCACGACGTCATCGACATGCGGCGAACCCTGCCAGTGCTTCCGGCCGAGCGTTTCCACGCAGTCGTGGAAGAGATTCGCGCCCGTCGAGACCAGGCAGTCGATGAATCTCTCCTCGATCAGGTATGCGACGACGCACCTCATGCCCGCCGGCACCATGGCGCCCGCGAGCCCGAGGAAGACCGTTGCGCCGGCGCGCAGCATCTCCTCCCATACGCCCGCGGCCAGCGAGAGGTTCCTCGCCTGGAAAGCGGTCCCACCCATCCTGTCGAGGGCCTCGCTCACCGTGAGGTTCCCTTCGACCTCGAAGGGCGCGACCGGCTTTCGCAGCAGATCGCCCACTAGCCGGTCCCCGCAGCCCTGAGTCCGACCGAGACGCGCTCGGAACCGACGAGCTGCCCGACGAGGACGGCGTCCCTGGGGTACTCGACACCGCGATCGAGGACATTCCTCTCGACCCGGGCTATCTCGAAGCGTCTCGTGATCTCCCGCTCGGCCGCATCGGTGTCGAAGCTCTTGCAGGAGAAAATGTCGATCGAGACATAGCCGGTCGAGGGGAACGTGTGTATGCTGACATGGCTCTCTGCGATGAGGACGAATCCGGAGAGGCCGCAGTCGTCGGAGCCCGTGCCGGCGTACCTGAGCACACTCGGCTGCATGATCTTGGTCATGCCGATGTCGGTCGGGAACTCGTCGAGAAACCTGTAGACGAACTCCTCGCTCTCCAGCTTGCTCCGATCACATCCATAGCCGTCGAGCATAAGGTGCACACCGAATGTTTCACCCATCTCCGGACCACCTCCTCAAGGTTAGAGGGCCAAGCCTATCACCCCTCGCCGTATAACTCGAAGCCGGTTCGCTTCGCGGTCAATTGACGCTGTCGTCGCCCCAATCCATGTCGGACAGGTCGTCGTCGAGCAACTCGTCCTCGAAGTCGACGCCCGGATGGCGCAAGTCCTCCATCCAGTCGTCGTCCTCGAGATCCCTCAAGATTCTCTTCCGCCTGTCCGGCCCCTCTTCCCGATTCCGCCGCGTCTTCCTCTTCAGAAACACACCAGAACCTCCTCCGTGAGACCGGTCAAACGGCTAGTACATGCCCTCGCCGTAGCCGCCGGGCCCGCCCGCGGGCATCGCCGGCTTCTTCTCGGGGACTTCCGTCACCAGCGCCTCGGTGGTGATCATCAGCGCAGCGACGGACGCCGCGTTCTGGAGGGCGCTCCTCGTCACCTTGGTCGGGTCGATGATGCCGGCCTCGATCATGTTCACGAACTTCTCCCCGGCAGCGTCGAATCCCTCGTAGGTGTTCCTGTTCTTGATCTCCTGGACTATGACGGAGCCTTCGAGTCCGGCGTTCTCGGCGATCTGCCTCGCCGGCTCCTCGAGCGCGCGCTTGACGATCTTGAGGCCGATGGCCTCGTCGCCCTTGAGCTTGAGCTTGTCCAGCGCCCTCATTGCGCGGATCAGCGCGACGCCGCCTCCGGGCACGATACCCGCCTCGGCCGCGGCCTTGGTCGCGTGGAGGGCGTCCTCCACCCTCGCCTTGCGCTCCTTCATGTCGACTTCCGTGGCGGCCCCGACCTTGATAACCGCGACGCCGCCCGCGAGCTTGGCAAGCCTCTCCTGGAGCTTCTCGCGGTCGTAGTCGGATGTCGTGTCCTCGATCGACTTCTTGATCTGCGCGATACGGCCGTCGATGTCGGCCTTGGATCCCTTGCCGCCGACGATCGTCGTGTTCTCCTTGTCGATCGTGACGCGCTTGGCCCGGCCGAGGTCGGTCACTTCCACGTTCTCCAGCTTGATCCCGACCTCCTCGGCGATCAACTTGCCGCCCGTGAGCACGGCGATGTCGCCGAGCATGGCCTTCCTTCTGTCGCCGTAGCCCGGCGCCTTCACGGCTGCGACCTTGAGCACGCCGCGGAGCTTGTTGACGACGAGCGTCGCCAGCGCCTCGCCCTCGACGTCCTCGGCTATGATCAAGAGGGACTTGCCCGAGCGCGAGATCTTCTCGAGAAGCGGGAGAAGATCCTTCATGGCGCTGATCTTCTTTTCATGGATGAGTATGTATGGGTCCTCGAGCTCAACCGTCATGCTCTCGGCGTCGGTGATGAAATACGGCGAGAGGTATCCCCTGTCGAACTGCATGCCCTCCACGACGTCGAGAGACGTCTCCATGCCCTTGGCCTCGTCGACGGTGATCACGCCCTCCCTGCCGACCTTGTCCATGGCATCGGCCAGCAGCCGGCCGATGGCCTCGTCGCCGTGGGCCGAAATCGTCCCGACCTGGGCGATCTCCTTGTTGCTCCTGACGGGCTTCGATATCTTGTCGAGCTCTTCCACCAGGACGTCCACGGCCTTCTCTATTCCCCGCTTGAGCTCCATCGGGTTGGAGCCCGCCGCCACGTTCTTGAGACCTTCCTTGAGAATCAACTGCGCCAGTATGGTCGCCGTGGTGGTACCGTCGCCGGCGATGTCACTCGTCTTCGTGGCGACCTCCTTGACCATCTGGGCGCCCATGTTCTCGTAAGGATCATCCAGCTCGATCTCCTTGGCGATGGTCACACCGTCGGTGGTCACCGTCGGAGCGCCCCACTTCTTCTCGAGCACAACCGTCCTCCCCCTCGGGCCGAGCGTGACCCGCACGGTGTTGGCCAGCGTGTCCACGCCCTTCTCGAGGGAGCGCCTCGCCGTCTCATCGAACAGCAACTGCTTAGCAGCCATAGGTAACACCTCCAGTATTCAACCGACCGAGCACCCGCGGGTTATTCTATGATGGCGAGAATATCGTCCTCGCGGAGAATGAGGTACTCCTCATCATCCAGGGAAATGTCAGTGCCGGAGTACTTGCCGAAAAGAACCGTGTTGCCCTTCTTGACCTCGGGTGCTATGCGCTTGCCGTCGTCCGCGACCCTTCCCGGTCCCACGGCTATCACCTTGCCGCGCTGGGGCTTCTCCTTGGCCGTGTCCGGAACTATGATGCCGCCCTTGGTCTGTTCGAGCTCTTCCATTCTTTTCACGATTACCCGGTCACCGAGCGGGCGGATACCAACTTTCTTCGCTGGCATATTCATACCTCCTTCTGCACACCCAATGGCCTTCGCTGGCGTGGCCGCGGATCCCGGGTGACGGATCGCGCGAACCACATACACCCCTTCCGGAAATGCGCATTGAAATATACACTTCCGGATTGTTCACACCTTAACGCCGGATAGCGGGCCCGCCGCCGCCACGGAACGCCGTCGGCGCTCGGGCCCCCGCTAGAAAAGCGCAATGAATTTTAATCGGATTATATTCCGTTTGCA
>JALGWA010000109.1 GCA_025774425.1 bacterium | reverse complement strand
CCAGGATCTGCGGAATGGTCTACGGGCTGGAAGGGGACGACAGGGAATGTGTCCCACCCGGGCGATTCGATGTCCGCGGGCATGACGGCGACGCCAGGGATTTCAACTCGAGGCTGTTGAGCGGGACCTATCACCTTCACAATGCGCGATGGCATCTCGCCGCGGGCGATACGGCGGCGGCGCGCACGTCCGTCCTGAGGGCCATGGAGACAGCCGGGGGCGATGCGGGCACGCAGGTTTACGCCTCGCGGCTTCTCCTCGATATGGGCCTCGTGCGCGAGTCGTTCCGTGCGGCTGAGAAGGCGCTCGAGGCGGACCCGTACTCCTTCGAGGCCCACGACATGCTCGCGAGCCTCTATTACATGAGAGGTGGCGTCGACCGGGCCATAGCCGAGTACGAGGAAGCGCTGCGAGGCAATCCCCATCCGGCGCCGGTCTATTCCAACCTCGGCAACGCCTATTCCAAGAAGCGTGATTACGTCAAGGCCATGAGTTGTTACCGCGAGGCCCTCCGCCTGGACAGCACCATGGTCAACGCCCACATCGGTCTCGGCCTCGCCCTCGGCCGAACCGGTGACACCGACCTCGCGCTCGAGCATCTCAGGGCCGCGAGAGACCTCCAACCTCACTCACCGCGCCCTTACCACGCGGAAGCCGCGCTTCTCGTAGGGCTCGACCGGTACGACGAAGCCCTCGCCGCTGCGAGGGCCGGCCTCGCGGTGGAGCCCGAAGACGCGGGTCTGCTCTCCGACATGGGACTCGCGTTCCTTCGGACGGACCGACCCGATTCGGCCGCCGCCTATCTCCGCCGCTCCGTCGAGGCCGACCCGCGGCTCCTCTCGGCCCGCGGCAACCTCGCCGTCGCCTACGAGCGCATGGGCGACGAGGCACGCGCGCGCGAGGAGTACCGGAAGTACCTCGAGGCCGCGCCCCCGGGGCCGGCACGCGAGCGCGCGGCGGCGGCTCTGGACAGGCTCGGGGGCTAGCGGCGCCGCGCGCCAACGGGGTTCCCCGGTTCCGACGGGGTCTGACCCCACCCGACCGGGGGACTGTGCATCCTTGGGGTCATAGCACTGTGCATTTTGAGCTCTGACCCCATGGATTGACAGGGGTGGGGGTGGGTGTTATACTATGCTGCCGCCCGAGAGCGGCTTCGGTTTAAGCGCCCCGGGAGCGGTGAAGGCGGCGGCGCGCGTATCCCAGGAAAGGAAGACGGATGCCGAGGACAGTGAAGTGTGCCCTCATTCAGACGGGCTGTCCCGACGCGTCGGGTGCGATTGCGGACGTCAAGCGGGACATGATCACCCGGCAGATCCCCATGATAGAGGAGGCCGCGTCGCGCGGCTCGAACATCGTCTGCCTCCAGGAGCTTTTCTACGCGCCCTACTTCCCGGCCGGCGAGGACCCGGGATGGCTTGAGATCGCCGAGCCCGTGCCGGGGCCGACCACGGCCGAGATGGGCGAGGTGGCCCGGCGCCTGAGCATAGCTCTCATCGCGCCCATAGCCGAGAGGGCCGAGGACGGCCGCTATTACAACACGGCGGTCGTCCTGGGCCCCGACGGCGCCATCCTCGGCAAGTACCGGAAGGTGCATCTGCCCGACCTCGAGGGCTTCCGGGAGAAGTTCTACTTCGAGCCGGGCGACGCGGGCTATCCGGTGTTCGACACGGGCTTCGCGCGCATCGGGGTCTACATCTGCTTCGACCGGCACTATCCCGAGGGTGCGAGGGCACTGGGTCTCAAGGGAGCCGAGATCGTCTTCAACCCGTCCGCCACGGTCGAGGGTCTGTCGCGGCATCTATGGGACGTCGAGCAGCGGGCGCATGCGATAGCCAACGCGTACTTCGTGGGCGCCCTGAACCGCGTCGGCCGCGAGAAGCCGTGGGAAAGCGGCAGGTTCTACGGCTCCAGCTATTTCTGCGATCCGGCGGGCAAGGTCCTTGCAAAAGGAAGTGATTCGGGCGACGATATCATCATCGCCGATCTCGATCTCTCCGTGATCGAAAGCGTGAGGGATCTCTGGCGCTTTTACGAGGGCAGGAGACCCGACACTTACGGAGATCTCGTCAAGCCTCTGCAATAGGCGGAGGCACGGAGTTCGCCTATGCTCAGCACCGACTTCTGCGGCTTCGCGCTCACAAGCCCCTTTCTGCTGGCGTCGGGCCCGGCGACCAGGGACGCCGACCACATCGCACGCGGCCTCGAGGCCGGTTGGGCGGGGGCCGTGACCAAGACGATCTCGACGGAGCCCTCCTCGGGTCTCAGGTTGAGCCCGAGGTTCTCCGCCGTGGGGGGCGGCCTCGTCAACCTCGAACTTCTGAGCGACCGCGGCCTGGAATCGTGGCTCAAGGACATAGAATCGGTCAAGAGGTCGTTTCCCGACAGGATGCTCATCGCCTCGATCGCCGCGCCGGCTTACAGCCTGGGCGAGTGGAGATCGATGGCCGGGCAGTGCGGCGCGGCGGGCGCGGACGCTCTCGAGCTCAACCTGTCCTGCCCGCACGGGCTCGGCGGCCGTGACATGGGCATCGCCGCGGGGCGCAGCCCGGAGATCGCCCGCGAGGTCACCGCGGCCGTCTGCGAAGCCGCCGACGTCCCGGTGCTCGTCAAGCTCGGCCCGGGCGCGGGCGATGTCGCGGCGGTCGCCGCCGCCGTCGAGCGCTCGGGGGCCGCGGGCGTTTCCGCGGTCAACACCGTGCCCGCGCTCGGGAAGGTGGATGTGGAGAACCTCTGGATCGAGCCGTCCCCCGGCGGCTTGACCTCTCCTGGGGGGCTCTCGGGGGCGCCGCTCAAGCCGGTGGCACTGCGGGTCGTCGCGGAGGTGCGCAGGGCGACGTCGCTCGAGGTCAGCGGCATAGGCGGGATCACGACCTGGAGCGACGCCTGCGAATTCATCCTCCTGGGCGCGCGGACCGTGCAGGTATGCACGGGCGTCATGTTCAAGGGATTCGGGCTGATCGAGGATCTCCGCAGCGGGCTTACCGACTACATGATACGCAACCGCTTCGCGGGCGTCAGGGCCATGGAGGGCCGCCTGCTCGATATGGTCGCCGACTACGAGGACCTCGAAGCGGGCCGGTGCGTCCCCCGCATAAGAGCCGACCTCTGCCTCAAGGACGATCTCTGCTACGTCTCCTGCAGGGACGCCGGCGGAGGGGCGATCACACTCGCGCCCGACCGCAGCCCGGTCGTCGATGTCGAAAAGTGCCTGGGGTGCTCGCTGTGCATGCAGGTCTGCCCCTCGCCCGGCTGCATCACCATGGAGGCCGCCGGTGCCTTGCGGCGAAAGGAGAGAGGACGTCATGGACCTCGTCATTAGGGGCGGCACCGTCGTCGGCGAGTCCGGGCCGTACAGGGCCGACATAGGCATACGCGACGGCAGGATCGCGGCCATATACTCGCCGGGAAACGCCGTGGAGGCGAGGGCGACCATCGACGCGAACGGCAAGCTCGTGCTTCCCGGCGTGATCGACGTGCACGTCCACATGGAAATCCCGTTTTGCGGTACGGTATCCTCGGATGACTTCGCCTCGGGGTCGAAGGCGGCCGCTTTCGGCGGCGTGACGACCATGATCGACTTCGCGATACAGGCCCCGGGCGAGACGCTCGCCGAGGCCGTCGCGAAGCGGAAAGAGGTGGCGGCGGCCAAGAGCGCCATCGACTTCGGGCTGCACTGCGGCATCACCGACTGGAGCCCGGCGACCCGCGGGGGGATGCGGGAGGTGGTCGAGGCCGGGATCCCCAGCTTCAAGGTCTTCATGATATACAAGCAAGAGGGATGGATGGCCGACGACGGCGTCATGTTCGAATGCTTCGAGGAGGCGGCCTCGCTCGGGGCGACGGTATGTGTTCATGCCGAGAATCCCTACCTGATAGACGTGTTCACGGAACGCGCCCTGGCCTCGGGCAGGACGGACGCCGTGCAGCACGCCCTCTCGCGACCCAACTTCTCGGAGAGCGAAGCCGTGCAGCGCGCCGTCTATCTCGCGGCGATGAGCGGCGCCAAGGTCTACATAGTGCACATGTCCGCCTCGGACTCGGCGCGTGTCGTCGAGGAGTGGCTCGCCTGCGGTTACCCCGTCCTCGCCGAGACCTGTCCCCAGTATCTCGTGCTCGACAACAGGGCCTTCGAGGGTCCGGACGGGCATCTCTACGCGACGTGCCCGCCGATACGATTCGAGGAGGACTGCGAATACCTGTGGGGGGCGGTCGCAGGCGGCTCGATCCAGGTCGTCTCCACCGATCACTGCTCCTTCACGCGCGCGCAGAAGGACGCGTGGGGCGGGGACTTCAGGAAGATACCCTTCGGCCTGCCCGGCGTCGAGACCCTGCTTCCCATACTGATGACGCATGGCGTCGGCGAGGGCAGGTTGCCGCTCGAGAGGCTCGTCGAGGTCCTGTGCGCCAACCCTGCGCGCATCTTCGGGCTCTACCCGGAGAAAGGCACGCTCAGCGTCGGAAGCGACGCCGATATCGTGGTGATCGATCCGAAGAGGAAGAAGCAGATCACACCGGGGAGCCTTCACATGAATTGCGACTACTCGCCGTACGAGGGGGACACGCTGACGGGATTCCCGGACATCACCATGCAGAGGGGCAGGGTGATCGTCGAAGACGGGAAGTTCCTCGGCGCGGCCGGCGAAGGCCGCTTCCTCGAGAGGAAGCCGGCGGGAGGTGATGAGAGTGGGTAAGGTCGCCGCCCTGGTCTGTGTCAAGTGCAACCGGCGCTTCGAGCGCGGGGAGTACCTGACCTGCCCCGACTGCGGGCTCGAAGGGATTCTCGACGTCGAGTACGACTACGACGACCTCCGCGATTCGCTGAGGGAGAGCCCGCTGCAGTCGAGGCATGTCAACAGCATCTTCCGGTACCAGGACTTCCTGCCGCTGACGCAGCCCCCGCCGGGGATGCTCAAGGTCGGCATGACGCCTCTGTACAGGTTCGAGAAGATAGCGGAGATAACCGGCATCAGCGAGGTCTATCTCAAGGACGACACCGTGAATCCGAGCGGTTCGCTCAAGGACCGCGCTTCGGCGGTCGGCATCGCCGTGGCGGTGGAGGAGGGCCGGCGCGCCATAGCCTGCGCTTCCACCGGCAACGCGGCGTCGTCCCTCGCGGTGCTCGCGGCGTCGGTGGGTCTCGAATCCTACATATTCGTCCCCGCCGCCGCTCCCGAGGCCAAGCTCTACCAGATCGCGGCCTGCGCGACCAAGGTGTTCAGGGTCGACGGCGCCTACGAGGACGCCTTCGATCTCGCGACGGAAGCCATCGACCGGTGGGGCTGGTACAACCGCAACTGCGCCATCAATCCTTATCTCGTCGAAGGAAAGAAGACATGTTCGCTTGAGATATACGAGCAGCTCGGGTACACGGTGCCCGACTGGCTGGTCGTGCCGGTCGGAGACGGCTGCATCATCAGCGGGCAGTGGAAGGCGTTCAAGGACCTCGAGGCCGCCGGCGTGACGGACCGCTCGCCGAGGATGCTCGCAGTGCAGGCCGAGGGCTGCAGCCCCGTCGTCCGGCGCTTCCTCGGCGGCGGCGAAGCCCGGTGGGCGGAGCCGCGTACGCTCGCCGACAGCATCAGGGTGGGCAAACCGCGGAACTGGAGGAAGGCCGTGAGGGCGCTCGAGGAGTCGGGGGGCGCGGCCGTGACCGTGAGCGATGAAGAGATCGTCGCGGCCATAGAGCTCCTGGGGAGACATACGGGGGTCTTCGCGGAGCCGGCC
>JALGWA010000108.1 GCA_025774425.1 bacterium | reverse complement strand
CATGACGACTGGATCAAGCCCGAAGAGGGCAAGTGGAGCTACACCTATCACGAGAGGTTGTATTCGTACCCGCACGCCGACGGCGGCGAACGCATAGACCAGATGGACTACATCGCCGAGAAGCTCGCCCGGGCGCCTCACTCGCGACGCGCCCAGGCGATAACCTGGGTGGTCAAGACCGACAGGTTCTTCGAGGACCCTCCGTGCCTCCAGCGGATCTGGTGCAGGCTGACGGAGAGCGGGGACGGCGCGGTTCTCAACATGAACGTCCACTGGCGCTCCAGGGACGCCTACAAGGCCGCCTTCATGAACCTCTTCGCGCTGACAGACCTCATGAGACGCATCGCCGACTCCATCGCCGGCAGACTAGGCAGGCCCGTCGCCTGCGGCAGGTACGCCGAGTTCGTCGACAGTTTTCATATCTACGGGTCCTACTTCAAGGAGTTCGAGGGCTTTCTCAAGACCGTGGAGAAGCGGAAGTTCGAAGACCGCGTGTGGGACACGAGGTTCGCCGAGCCCGTCTTCGAGGAGGCAAGGAGAAAGATCGCCGACGGCACCTGGAACTGGCGCGATCAGAGCCGGTGACCCCCGGGGGGCGGCGCGCCGGACCGGGCAGAGACGGAGGACGTATCGTGAGGCTGCGCGCACTTGCAAGCGTGACCGGCGCCAGGACCTTCACGTTCATCGCCGCGATGATCCTGGTCGTCCTGATTTTCGCATACACCTACTCGCTCGTCAGGAGCTTCGAGGTCCAGACGAACACTCTCACCAGGGTGTTCGCGAAGTTCTGCGCGGCCGCGACGTACCCGGCGACCCGCGACGAGGAGGTGCGCTACATTTTCGACGAGACCATCAAGGACATAAACTTCCCGATCGTGATCACCGATCCCAGGGGAGTACCCTACACGTGGAAGAACGTCGGCAAGGATATCAGCGCCGACGACGTCAGCTGGGACCTGTTCGTCAACACCAACCCGGCCGATCCGCCGCCTGGGATCATGAGCGACATAATCGAGATCGTGCGCGAGATGGACAGAGGGCACAAGCCCGTCTTCATGTTCGACCCGGTCACGGGCAAGTTCCTCGGCAGCGTCCACTACGGCGAGCCAGCCATCACGAGCCGCCTCAAGTGGCTGCCCCTCGCATCGGGAGTCCTGCTGGGCGTCCTGATACTGATGAGCTACCTCGGGCTGCGGGGCATAATCGTCGGCGAGCGCCGGTCGATCTGGGTCGGCATGGCCAAGGAGACGGCTCACCAGCTGGGAACGCCGCTCTCTTCGCTGATGGGTTGGGTGCAGATCCTCAAGGAGCACTCGGCGGACGACCGCACCCGCCGCGCCGTGCACGAGATGGAAAGCGACATCATGCGCCTGAAGAAGATCGCCTCGAGGTTCGGCAAGGTGGGCTCCCCGCCCAGGCTGGACATGGAGGACCTGGTCGAGGTCGTGCGCAGCGCCGTCGAGTACCAGAAGAAGCGGCTGCCCTCCCTCGGCAAGGAGGTCGAGATAAAGGAGCATTACGGCAACGTGCCCCAGACGCTCGTCAACACGGATCTTCTCGAATGGGCCGTAGAGAACCTCGTGAAGAACGCCATCGACGCGCAGGACAAACCCAAGGGCATAGTGGAAGTCAGGATGACTTACGTCCCGCAGCGGCACGTGGTCTCGATAGAGGTGGAGGACAACGGGAGAGGCATGGACCAGAAGAGCTCCAAGAAGATATTCGAGCCCGGTTACACGACGCGGAAAGGGGGCTGGGGTCTGGGCCTGCCGCTTGCGAGGCGCGTCGTGGAGGAGTATCATGGAGGTAAGCTGAGGCTGGTGAGGACGGCCCCCGGGCGGGGTTCGCTCTTCGTCATGGAGATCCCAGCTGTCTGAGGCGCGGCCCGGGACGCCGGGCGGGATGAAACGGGGGAAAAGCATGGCCGGAGCCAAGACGACGATACTCTGGGTGGACGATGAGATAGACCTTCTCAAGAGCCACATCATGTTTCTCGAGGAGAAGGGCTACGAGGTCAAACCCGTCTCCAACGGCGAGGACGCCGTCCGTATGGTCGCCGCCGCGCCGCCGGACATAGTGCTGCTCGACCAGATGATGCCGGGGCTCGACGGCATCTCGACTTTCCTCCGGGTCAAGGAGGTCAACCAGGCGGTTCCCGTCATCATGATCACCAAGATCGAGGAGGACGAGCTGATCGACGAAGCGCTGAGGAAGCGCATCGACGACTTCCTGTTGAAGCCGGTGAACCCGGTTCAGATCGTCTCGGCGGTGAGGAGGATACTCGAGAGCAAGGCCATTCGGGAGAAGGAGCTGTCGCGCGAGTACGTCGACCACTTCAACGAGATCGAGGCCCTGAGGGCGCGTGCGGAGGGGTGGGAGACATGGATCAAGGTGCACGCCAGCCTCAGCGAGTGGGACAACATCCTCGACGAGTTCCCCGACAGCGGCCTGATGCAGACCCATCTGGACCAGCGCCGGCAGTGCAATGTCGAGTTCAGCATGTTCGTCGAGAAGAACTACAGGACCTGGGTGAGCGACGGCCGTAGGCCGCGGCTCTCGGTCGATCTCGTCAAGGACTTCGTCGGCCCCCACCGGCGCAACGGACGCCGGGTGTACTTCGTGGTGATCGACTGCCTGCGCCTCGACCAGTGGATGGCCATTCGACCGATGCTCGAGCCGTATTACAACGTCCACACGGACTACTACTACTCCATTCTGCCGACGGCGACACCCTATTCGAGGAATGCGATCTTCAGCGGTCTGTTCCCCAGCGAGATCGCCTCGATGTACCCCCAGTACTGGAACGAGCAGGACACCGACGAGGGCGGCAAGAACCGCTTCGAGCGCCAGCTCCTCGGGGAGCAGCTCAAAAGGCTCGGGCTCGCCGCGACGCCGCCCGTCAAGTACCTCAAGGTATACGACGCCGAGGAGGCCCAGCAGGTCAGGCGGCAGATTCCGACGCTGGGCAAGCTGCCGCTCGTCGCGCTGGTGTTCAATTTCGTCGATATCGTCGCGCACAGCCGCTCGGAGATGCGCCTGCTCCAGGAAATACTCCCAAATGAGTCCGCCTACAGGAGCTTCACCAGGTCCTGGTTCGCCCACTCGCCGCTCCTCGACATCCTCAAGGCCATCGCCCAGGAGGACGCCGTCGTCGTGGTGACGACGGACCACGGGTCGATTCTCGTCCGGAGGTCGGCCAAGGTGCTCGGGGACCGCGAGACCTCCACCAACGTTCGTTACAAGCACGGCCACAATCTCAACACCGACGGCCGCCAGGCGCTCCGGATCAAGGCCCCGCTGGAGTACAAGCTGCCCGCGGAAGGACTCAACAAGAACTACATCATAGCGAAAGAGGATTTCTACTTCGTCTATCCGACCAATTTCCACGAGTACGAGAGGTACTTCAAGGACAGCTTCCAGCATGGCGGGATATCCTTGGAGGAGATGGTCCTCCCCTGCGTGACCCTGGACCCGAAGAGATAGAGCCGTGGTCGAGATGGCGGAGTTGCTTTCCAGATCGCCCGAGGAGACGGCCCTCCTGGGCCGCAGGCTGGCCGCTCACCTCGAGGCACGCGACGTCGTCGCCCTGACGGGGGTGATCGGCGCGGGGAAGTCGCTCATCGCGAGGGCCATCGCCGCGGGGCTCGGCGTCGAGGTGACCATGGCCAGCCCGAGCTTCGTCATCGTCGCATCGTACGAGGGTCCGCCGGACGGCCCCGGCGTCAACCACATCGATCTCTATCGCCTGCGCGACTACGGCGAGGCGCTGGCCGCGGGCGTGGAGGACGCAGTCTACTCGGACGCCGTGAGCCTGGTCGAGTGGGCCGACCATGTGCCCGATGTGCTGCCGGCCGAGAGGCTGGAGATCGGCCTCGAACCGACCGCGAAGCCCGAGGAGAGGCTGATCGTGCTGAGGCCCGTCGGGGAGGATCTCGGCGCGAGGCTCGGCGATTTCATCACCGGCATGGTCAGGGAGCGTTTCGAGTGAAGGTGCTTGCCATAGAGACGACGGGCGCCACGGGCGGCTTCGCGATAGTCGAGGGGGCCGGCGCCGCCGGCCCGGGCGCTCCGCAGCCCGAGACCGTCGCGGCGATCGACCGCGACATCATGGGGCGGCATGTCGAGGCGAGCGTCTGCATGATCGCGGAGCTCCTCGACGGGGCTTCGCTGGCACTCGCCGACCTCGACGGCGTCGCCGTGTCCCTGGGCCCCGGTTCTTTCACCGGCCTGCGGGTCGGCCTAGGCGTCGCCAAGGGCCTCTGCGTCGGCGCCGGCCTGCCGCTCGTCGGGGTGCCCACGCTCGACTGCCTGGCACGGCCGTTGCGCGGATCCGCCGGTCTGGTCGTGCCGGCGAGAGACGCGAGGCGGGGCGAGATATACTGCTGCATGTACAGGTCGGACGGCGGGGCGCTCGAGCGGCTGAGCCCTTACATGTCGCTCGCGCCGGAGGCGCTTCTCGGGGAGATCGGGTCCGCCGTGGAGGCCGGCGGGGGCCCGGTGACGCTCGTCGGCGACGCCCTCGACAGGTACGGCGAGGTGCTGGGGGCCCTCGTCGGCGACGTCCACATCGCGCCCCGGGACAGGTGGGACGTGAGAGCCGCGGTCGTCGGCGCGATCGGCCTGGAGATGCTGTCGGCGGGCGGGACGCTCGATCTGGACACGGCCGAGCCCATATACGTGCGGGCGTCCGAAGCCGAACGCAGGCGCGGGGGGCGGAGGTGAAAGAAGACCGGGCGGCGGGCGGCAAGCGGCTCGCGATAAGGAGGATGTGCGAGGACGACATAGACGCGGTCTGGAGCATCGAGAGGGACCTCTTCCCCACGCCGTGGCCCAGGCGCAGCTTCGTGTTCGAGGTGGGGAACAGTCGGACCAGTTACGCCGTAGTGGCGAGCGAGGGCGGCGCCGTCATCGGGTATGCGGTCGGCTGGTTCGTCGGCGACGAGCTTCACATAGGCAACGTCGCCGTGCGGAGAGACCGGCAGGGATCGGGCATCGGCCGGCGCTTGCTGGAGGACCTCATGCGGGAGGCGTCGGCGAGGAAGGTGTCGTACATCACGCTCGAGGTCAGGGCGAGCAACGTCAGCGCGATAGGTCTTTACAGGCGATACGGTTTCAAGGAGATAGCGATCAGGAAGGGCTACTACACCGACAACGGCGAGGACGCTCTCGTCATGCTCGCCGAGGTCGGCGGCGGGGAGGGTGGACATGAGCCTGCGACGGCCGTATGACCGGGAAGTCGAAGAGGCGTCGGCGTGGCTGGCGCGGGACTCTGCGCCGAGGGCGCGCTTCGCGATCGTGTTGGGGTCCGGGCTGGGCGAGGTGCGGGCGGCCTTCCGCATCCTGAGGAGCATCGGCTACGCCGACATCCCGGGTTTCCCGGTCTCGACGGTGGCGGGGCATAGAGGCCGCCTTCTCTTGGGCAGGCGGGGCGCGAAGACGGTGTGGATCATGGACGGCCGCGTGCATCGCTACGAGGGCCATTCCTTCGCGCGCATCACGCTGCCCGTGCGCGTGCTGGCCAGGCTCGGCGTGCGGACGATGATAATAACCAACTCGGCCGGCGGGGTGGGTCCCGGCATCGAGCCGGGCGACCTCATGCTCATCGAGGACCATCTCGACATGCTCTGGGGGGGCCTGGAGGCGCTCCCGGCCGGGTCGCGCATCGCCCGCCGGCCCTATTATTCGCCCGAACTCATGAGGCTGGCCGAAGACGCCGCCCGCCGGGGGAAGGTCAGGCTCA
>JALGWA010000107.1 GCA_025774425.1 bacterium | reverse complement strand
GTTCGACGCACAATAGGTTGCACGATGTCGTCCCGTCCCGCTTTGACATAGTCCGGTCCGGATGATACCCTGTTGCGGGACCATTGGACGGAGATGGATGATGAGAAATGCGGCTTATGGGATCATGGCGCTGCTGCTCGCGGGTCCCTTGCTTTTCGTCTTTGGTTGCGGTGAGAGCACCACCAGCCCGGACGGGGGCGCGGTGGCGAGGGAGTCCTTCTACTACAGGTTCCAGGTCTTCGAGCAGGTGCTGCTCAGCGTGACGGGGGAGTCGGGGAGCATCACCGTGACGGGCTCGGCCTGGTCGGACTCCATCGTCGTGAGGGGCGAGAAGCGCGTGACGTCCGACAGTGTGGAGGACGCCCTGGAGCATCTCGATTCGCTGAGGGTCGAGGTCGTGAACGAAGCGGGCCTCGTGAGCGCGCGCACCTTGCAGCCTGAGGACACCGGCGGGCGGCTCTACGAAGTCGACTACGAGGTGACGGTTCCCACCGACCTGGCGGTGACGCTGTCGGCCGCCTACGGCCCGATCTCCATCGACTCGGTCGCCAAGCCCATCACGGCTTCCACGGTCAACGGCACCGTATCGCTTGCGGACATCATCGCCAGCGTCACGGCGAACGTGGTCAACGGCCGCGTGGAAGGCGAGGTCACCCTGCCGCCGCAGGCCGTGGTCAGCGTCAGCGTCGTCAACGGCGAGATAGACCTGGGCTTCCCGGTGTCGACGTCGGCCATGTTCTCGGCGACCTATGTGAACGGGAGCGTACTTACGCCCGGCCTGCCGCTTCAGGACGTCGTGGAGTCGCCGGGCTCGGTGACGGGCAGGCTCGGGGAAGGCGATGGGAGTATCGGGCTGTCCGTCGTCAACGGCATCATCACCGCACGGGGACTCTGATGACCGGACGGGGGATGAATGCGCCGGGATCGGGGGCGGGTGCGCGCGAGGTCGAGAGGTGCCCCTGGGCCTCCGGGAAGGCGGGGCCGCTCACCGTCAGGTACCACGATGAGGAATGGGGAGTGCCGGTGCACGACGACGTCACTCACTTCGAGTTCATGGTGCTGGACGGGGCGCAGGCCGGTCTCAGCTGGAACACCATCCTGGCGAAGCGGGAGAACTACCGGAGGGCGTTCGCCGGCTTCGATCCGGAGAAGGTCGCCCGGTTCGACAGGCGCAAGATCGAGAGACTGCTCAGGGACCCGGGCATCGTGAGGAACAGGCTCAAGATAGAGAGCGCGGTCAGGAACGCCCGCGCCTTCCTCAGGGTGCAGGAGGAGTTCGGGAGCTTCGACGAGTACATATGGCGCTTCGTCGGCGGCAGGACGAGGCGAAACGCCTGGAGGGACATGAGCGAGGTACCCGCCGAGACTCCGGAGTCGCGGGCGATGAGCAGGGACCTCAAGAAGCGGGGTTTCGGCTTCGTCGGTCCGACGATATGCTATGCGTACATGCAGGCCGCGGGCCTTGTGAACGACCACCTCGTGTCCTGTTTCAGGTACAGGGAGGTCGGGAGGGCGGCCCGGGCCTGAGGGGGCGGGACAACTCGCTCCCGCTCGCGGCGGGGCCGGCCTTAGGAGATGACGGCGGGGGGATTGCACGCGTTCCGAGAGGACGCGAGGACAGGGAGGATGCGTAAGTGAAGAGAATACTCTGGACGGCGGCGGCAGTGACGGCGCTCGCTTTCCCGGCGGCATGGGCGGATCGCGGGGCCATTCCCTTCACGGAGGGAGTCGAGATATTCGAGCCCAACCAACGGGCGCTCGTCGCCTGGAACGGCGAAGAGGAGATACTCCTTCTGTCCACCGATCTGGCGGCTTCCGAGTCCACCATGGCGCTGGAGGTGCTCCCGCTTCCCTCGGAGCCCGAGGTCAAGAAGGGCGACGTCCAGGTTCTCGCCAGGGCGGTCGCGCTCATCAGCAGGAAAGTCGCCGAGAGGAGGATGAAGACGCGGGCCGCCGGGGAGGCGGAGATGCCCGGCCGGGAGCCTTCGGGTGAAGTCACTTTCCACGAGAGAATCGGCTCGCATGACGTCTCGGTCACGCATGTGCTCGACCGGTCCGGTTTCGTCGCTTGGGTCGAAGACTACCTGGACTCGGCCGGCGTCGGGAACCCGGCCGTGCCCGAACCCCTCAAGGAGGTCGTGGAAGAATACCTGAAGGATGGATTCGCCTGGTTCGTCTTCGATGTCGTCTCGCTGGATGAGAAACCCAAGACGCGCGAGGCGGTCCAGTACCGCTTCAAGACGGACCATCTCTACTATCCCCTCAGGATAACCCGCACGGGGACGGGCTTCACGGAGATCGACCTCGTCGTGCTGACGCCGCATCTTCTCAACGTATTCCCGGGGTTTCCGCACAAGAACATAAACCTGCCTCATGAGCCCGTAACGGTGACCGGCATCGAGCTCTGGACTCTGAGCAGGGAAATGTATGATCTCCTGGGCAAGCCCGACGAGGCCAGGATCCGCGTCTGGAAGCTGAGCGGCGACCTCGACTCGTTCGGGAAGGACCTTCTTGCCAGATAGCCCGTCTGCCGGCGGGCGCCGTCGAAAGGAGCGTCGCATGGACGGGGAGCGGCTCAGGCGGCAGATCGCGTTCATAGTCGAGATAGACAAGCTCAAGGGCATACTTCGCCGGACGAGGGTGACGGTGGGCGGGCGCCGCGAGAACGACGCCGAGCATTCGTGGCACCTGGCGTTGATGGCGATGTTGCTGGCCGAGTATGTCGAAGGCGCCGGCGTCGATGTACTCAGGTCGGTCGAGATGGTTCTCGTCCACGATCTCGTCGAGATATACGCCGGCGATACTTATTGCTATGACGAAGAGGCGGCCGCAGGCAAGGTCGAGCGCGAGACCAAGGCCGCCGACCGGATTTTCGTGCTGCTGCCGCCGGACCAGGCACGCGAGATGAGGACCCTGTGGGACGAGTTCGAGCAGGGGGAGACGCCGGAGGCGCGCTTCGCCAACGCGCTGGACCGCCTGCAGCCCCTGCTTCAGAACTACCATACGGGCGGCCGCTCGTGGCGGGAGCACGGCGTGAAGAGCGAGCGCGTGTTCGAGCGGACCCGGCCCGTCGCGGAGAGCGCCCCCGCCCTCTGGGAATACGCGCGCGACCTCATCGCGGACGCCGTCGAGAAGGGCTTCCTCGGGTAGGGCCGGGCTTGTAATGCGCTTCGCGGTCGATTAGAATGGGGAGACGCGGCAAGCGGCGGGTCTCCGGGGAAGGGGTTCGCGCATGACTTCAGGGCATCCGGGCCGGAGGAGGCTATCGGCGGCGGTCCTGCTTTCGGTCCTTCTGGCGGCTGGCGCCGGCGTCGGGGTGACCCTTATCCCGGCCGGCGATGCTCCGGCAGTCGAAGCCGACCTGCGGGGCCGGACGAGTCCGGAGGAAAGTACCGGCCTGTCGCCTGCGCAGCCCGGGTCGGCGCCCGCCCTCATGAGGAAACAGCCCTATCTCGTGTTCCCGGGCGCCAATACCGAGATGGACCTCCACTGGCAACTCACCATGCCCGGGTCGTGCACGGTGGAGTGGGGCCTCGATACGACCTACGCCCTGGGCAGGGCGAGGACGGGGGCCTGCGGCAGCGACTACCGGCACGCATACACCATCACGGGTCTCACGCCCGGAATGCTCTACTGCTACCGGGTGACTGTCAGTTCGGAGCGGTACACCGGGTCCTTCCGGGCGGCGCCTCCGGACGAGGCGACATCCGTCAAGTTCTTCGCTTACGGCGACACGCGCACGTACCCCGCCAAGCATGACCTGGTCGCGCAAGCCGTTGTCCGGGCCTACAGGGCCGACCCCGACTTCCAGACGATGATCATATCCGTGGGAGATCTCGTGTCGGACGGAAACAGTGAGGCGGCGTGGGACAGTGAGTTCTTCACCGGGGCCCATCCCCATATCCGGGAGATGATGGCGAACCTCCCGTACGAGTCATGCCTGGGGAATCACGACGGGACGGGGCTCCTCTTCAAGAAATACTTCCCTTATCCTTTCGCGGCGGGAAGATACTGGTCCTTCGACTACGGTCCCGTGCACTTCGCCGTGGTGGATCAGTACACCGCCTACGGCGCGGGCTCGGCTCAGCTCGACTGGTTGCGGGACGATCTCGGCTCCACCGCGAAGCGGTGGAAGATCGTGTGCCTCCACGAGCCCGGCTGGTCGGCCGGGAGCCACCCGAACAACACGACGGTACAGTCGGCGATCCAGCCGCTTCTCACCGAGTTCGGCGTGGTCATACTCTTCGCCGGCCACAATCACTACTACGCGCGGGCGGTCGTCGGCGGCGTGCACCACGTGACGACCGGCGGGGGCGGGGCGCCGCTGTACAACCCGGACCCTGCCCGCCCGTCCGTCGTCGCCGCGTCGAGGGCCTACCACTACTGCACGGTCGACGTCGACGGGCGCCTGCTTCACTTCGAGGCCGTCGACACGGGCGGCTCGGTCATAGACTCCTTCACGGTGGTTCACCCCGACTCGGGCTGGGGGGATGACGATGAGGCGCCCTGCGGGTTCGAGCTCGGGGCGGCTTCGCCCAACCCGTTCATGCATGACACCCAAGTCTCTTTCACGATTCCGGCGGCGGCCGAGGTGCGGCTCGCGGTCTTCGATGTCGTGGGTCGCCGCGTGAGGATGCTCGTCGAGGGCGCGGCCGAGCCCGGCACGTGGTCGACCGTCTGGGACGGGCTCGCGGACGCCGGCAGGAGAGTCTCGCCGGGGACGTATTTCTGCCGGCTCGAGTCCGGAGAGGTCAGCATCTCACGGAAGGTGGTGATGGTAAGGTAGTGGAAGGATGGTCCCGCAGGCCGAGTGGGTTCCGAACGTCGGGGCTCGTCATGCTCGCCGCTCTCGCTTCGGCGACCTGGGCGGGGACGGCGGGGTGCGGCGAGTCGCACCTGGTCAAGGGCGGCGATGTTTCCTTTCTCGAGCAGGTCGAGGACGGGGGAGGCGTATACACAGAGAACGGTGAACCGGCGGACTTGCTCGAGATCCTGGGGAACCACGGGTTCAACTTCGTCCGCCTCAGGGTGTGGGTCGATCCGCCCGACGGCTACTGCGACCTCGAGAGCACGCTCCGCGCGGCGGCGCGGGCGAAGGAGGCGGGACTCGGGCTTCTCATCGACCTGCACTATTCCGACACGTGGGCCGACCCCGGCCGCCAGTCCAAGCCGGCCGCCTGGTCCGGGGCGACGGGTGAGGCCCTTCGGGACAGCGTGCGCGGGTACACGACGGCTGTCGTCGCCGCGCTGGGGGCGCAGGGGACATTGCCGGATATGGTCCAGATCGGGAACGAGGTGACCTGCGATATGCTGTGGGACGACGGGCGTGTATGCGATTCCTTCGACACCGACGGGCAGTGGGACGCCTTCGCCGGCCTCGTCGCCGCCGGCATCGAGGGCGTCGAGAACGCGGTCGGGCCGGATGACGACGTGCAGACGATGATCCATATAGACCGCGGCGGTGACAATGCCGCATGCCGGTGGTTTTATGACAACCTACTCGCCAGGGGCGTCGATTTCGACCTGGTCGGCCTTTCGTTCTACCCGTGGTGGCACGGCGACTTGGATGACCTCGGGGCCAACCTGGCCGACCTGTCGCAGCGGTACGGCAAGGGGATCGTGATCGTCGAGACGGCCTATCCGTGGAGCCTCGACTGGTGCGACGACACCGGCAACATCGTTGGCCCGTCTGCGGACCTGCTCCCCGGCTATCCGGCGACGGTGGAAGGACAGCGGGCTTTCCTGTCCGATCTCATGGCCGTCGTCGCCGGTCTGCCCGACGGCAGGGGGGTCGGGAT
>JALGWA010000106.1 GCA_025774425.1 bacterium | reverse complement strand
GAGGAGAGGGAGCGGATCGCGTACCATGAAGCAGGTCATGCGCTCGTCGCTTACTACATCCCGGAGGCGGATCCTCTTCACAAGGTCACCATCGTTCCCAGGGGCCAGGCGCTCGGGCTTACCGCCCAGCTCCCCGTGGACGACCGCCACAACCTCTCGAAGAGCATGCTCAACGCGCAGATCGCCGTGCTTCTCGGCGGCCGTTCGGCCGAGTGGGCGGTGTTCGAGGACATGACCACGGGCGCCAAGGCCGACATCGACAGGGCGACGACGATCGCGAGGAAGATGGTCTGCGACTGGGGCATGAGCGAGGAACTCGGGCCGTTGAGCTTCGGCCGGAAGGAGGAGCAGATATTCCTGGGCCGCGAGATCGCCCAGCATCGCGATTACAGCGAGCAGACGGCCGTGGTCATCGACAAGGAAGTTAGGCGGATCATCGACGACGCCGGCGAGCGCGCGAGAACACTCATCAACGGGCATATCGACGAGCTCAAGGCTCTGGCGCAAGCGCTTCTGGAAAGAGAGATCCTGGACGGAGACGAAATCGAGAAGGTCCTCAAGGGGGAGGACCTCGGGCCGCTGAGAAGCGAGCAGAACAGCAGGGCCAAGAGCAGGAAAGCGAGGAGGGCCGCCGCGGCCGTGGAATCCGCAGCGAGCGATACGCCCCCAGCCGGAGAAACAGGTGCCCCCGAAGAAGACACGGAAGAAAAGACATAGGAAATTCGACCGCGACAAGGTCGAGAGAGCCGTGAGACTCCTTCTCGCCGGGATCGGGGAGCGCCCCGACAGGGAAGGCTTGGTTGCTACTCCTCGCCGGGTCGCCGACTTCTACGAGGAGATCCTCTCAGGGATGGGCGTCGATCCCGGCGAGTATCTTGCCCCCCTCGCCACCGATTACTCGCAGGATGTAGTGATAGTCAAGAACATCGGCTTCGTTTCGATGTGCGAGCATCACATGCTCCCGTTCATCGGTAAGGTTCATGTGGGCTATGTCCCCGAAGACGGCAGGCTCGTCGGGGTCAGCAAGATAGTCAGAGCAGTGGACGCGGTTGCAGGAAGGCTGCAGATTCAGGAACGGATGACCGTCGAGCTGGCCGACGCCTTGGACTCCAAGCTGAGGCCCGCCGGGGTCCTGGTGCTCATCGAGGCCGAGCACCTGTGCATGAGCATAAGGGGCGTCAAGAAGCCCGGGTCGCTCATGGTGACCTCGGAGGCGAGAGGGATTCTCAGAGAGCCCGAACGACAGGCTCTTGTCCTTTCTTCTTTTTCGCGCTAGCCGGCTCCAGGTCCTTCGGATCTCTTCCCGGAGGGAATCGTGGCATGGGTAGCCTCAACGTCACCCCTGATTCCTTCTACGACGGCGGCGAATACGCCGGCGTCGAGGAGGCCGTCTCCCGGGCCAGGGAGATGGCCCGGGAAGGTGCGGACATAATCGACGTGGGCGGAGAGTCCACGCGCCCGGGTTCCGCGGCCGTGACGGTCGAGGAGGAAATCGCCAGGGTCGGTCCCGTCGTCGAGCGGATCCTGCATGAGATCGACATACCCGTGTCCATAGACACCCGCAATGCGGAGGTCGCCCGGGCCATGCTCGACGTCGGCGCCCACATGATAAACGATGTCAGCGGGCTCCGGCACGATAGGGAGATGGCTGGTGTCGTGTCGGAGCACGGCGTCCCCGTCGTCGTCATGCACATGCGGGGCAGCCCGCGGGACATGCAGGAGCATACCGATTACGCCGACGTCGTGAGCGAAGTCAGGCGCGAGCTGATGGAGCGCGTGGAGGCCGCGAATGCCGCCGGGGTGAACCGGGACAAGATCCTCATCGACCCGGGGATCGGCTTCGCCAAGACGGCGGAGCAGAGCGCGCGGATCATCGCGCGCCTCGACGAGTTCGTCGGCCTCGGCTATCCCGTGGTCCTGGGCCCGTCGAGGAAGTCTTTCATGGGGAAGCTCCTCGGCCTCGCTCCCGAAGACAGGCTCGAAGCAACCATTGCCACCTGCATCTGGGCTATGTTAAAAGGAGTTAAAGTGTTGCGCGTCCATGACGTCGGGTCGGTGGTGCGCGCAGTCGGAATGATAAGGGCCGTGGCCGCGAGGGGCGGCGAGGAAGCGAAGGCGCCGAGATGATGGAGATCGTCCGCAGCTGGTGGGTGGACATACTCGACATCATCATAGTGTGGTACCTCTTCTACCAGCTCTTCCGCCTCATCAGGGGCACGAGGGCGGCGCAGATGTTCCTCGGGCTGGCCATAATCGTACTTGCGTCCTTCGTCGCCGACTGGCTCGGCCTCAACGCCCTGACCTGGATAATCGAGAGCCTTCGGACCGTCTGGGTGGTCGCCTTCGTGATCCTCTTCCAGCCTGAACTGAGAGGAGTGCTCGCCCAGCTCGGCCAGAGCAGGTTCGTGAGGTGCTTCATGCGGCCCCAGCACCTCGTCGTCCTGGACGAGGTCGTCGCCGCCGCAAGGGAGCTTTCCCGGAAGAAGACCGGCGCGCTGATAGCGATAGCGCGCGACGCCAGCCTGAGAAGTTACATCGACACCGGCACGAGGATAGGTGCGCGCGTGACCTCCGAACTCATCGTCACCATCTTCGCTCCCAACACGCCCCTGCATGACGGCGCCTGCATAATCGTGAGAGAGCAACTCGTGGCGGCGGGTTGCATTCTGCCGATTTCGGAGAACCCCATGCTGCCGGTTTCGATCGGGATGCGGCACAGGGCGGCGGTCGGTCTCACCGAGGAGACCGACGCCGTCGTCGTCGTAGTCTCCGAGGAAACGGGCAGGATAGCGGTCAGCGAGCGCGGAAACCTGAGAAGGAACCTCGAGGCGGATGCCTTGAGGGACGCCCTTGAAGACATCTTCGCGCCCGCCGACCAGGCGTGATCTAGTCGGAGAAGTCCGCCTTTATCTGCCCCCAGGTGGAATGTGACGCGTCCGTGGAGCAGTCCTTCCGGACGATGTCGGCCTGGGACCTCGGCGCGATGCACCATGTCGCCTGCGGCGAGACGCACGCCGGGGCGTGGACCTTCATGACTATCCCGGTGACGGTGTAGCAGGCGCTTCCGGCGTCCCCGACATCGATGCCGGTGTCACCGTCCACGTACACGACTATGGAGTCACGCCCGTCGCCCGCCAGCAGGAAGTAGTTCCCGCCGTACCACGCCGCGGGCCAGAGGTACAGCAGGCCGTAGATCCTGATCAGGTTGCCCGCGTAGATCGAGGGGTTCATGCAGTAATTGTGGAGCGCGACAGGCACGGGATCAACATTGGGTCTGATTCCCTTCAACTCCAGCCCCACCTTCTTGACGCCGCACCCGTCAATCAGCTCCAGGCCGCATGCTCCGAATGCCTCTCCCCTGCCCGCCGGGCGGAGGCGCCCGTCCACGGCGACCGAGTCTCCGACCCGGAGCAGTTCGGAGGTGCCGTAGACGAGCATTCCGCAGCATCTATTGCGTATCCAGAAGAACCTGCCTTCGCGTTCATAAGTCGATGGCTCGGCGATCACGGTGCCAGAGATACACACGTAATCGCCGAGCCGATCGGGTTTGCCGTCGCCGTCGCTGTCACATCTGAGGTCGCAAATGTGATCGCCGCCAGATCGCTGGTCCTCTGTAGCACGGAAGGGTCTCTGTTTCAGGAGGTGAGCCTGAGCGAAGGAGTTTAGAGGAATTGCGAGTGACAGCAGGAGAGCGGCAAACCGTAGCTTCCTAGTCCACGCCCTGGACCGATCCCACGTCGTCTTTATGGTCAGCACGTCCTTCAGTTGCTTTATCACGCGTCTCTCTCCTCTCCGGGTCTTGCCTTACTTTCGTCTTTCGTGTCCGCCGAAGGGTCGCGGTCTCAACGGGAACCGGGCGTCCCATTCACATCCCATTCCATTCACCGGGAACCGGTGCCGCCACCCCGGGCCGCGCGGCCCCCGTCGATCCGCCCTTCAAACCTCTGCCAGTCTCCCAATGCAAACCAGGTGCCAGTCGGCCCGGCGCGGAACAAAAAGCCGCGGGTTCCGTGCCGTGACTGGACTTGGGCGGGCGCGTGCGGGTGGGCGGTCCGGCCGCCGCGGCCGCCGGAAGTGTCAACAAACCTGACACCCGGAGGCCGCCCGGACGGCGCAATCCCATGGCGGCGGCGGGCTTGAGCCGCCGTCAGGTTTGTTTACACCGGTGACCGGGAGTTGACACTCGCCGCGGCGCGAAACGGTCCACGCGCCCGCCGCCTATGGAGAGCCGGGCCTCCTGCGGGGCTCCTCGAGTTGGAGCCCGAAGACCAGGGCGAAGAGGCTGGCGCCGAGGGCTATCGCGAAGAGCGTAACATACGACGTCATCTCGACGACGAGGCCGCCGACGGCCGAGAGCAGCATCACGGGCGCGATGAACGTGTTCATGAAACCCAGGTACGTGGGGCGCTCGCTCTCGGGCGCCAAGTCGAGCATGTAGTTGCTGTGCCCCAGCCGAAGGCCGCTCATGGCGAATCCGACGAAGAAGAACACGGAGCCGAATCCCGCGACGCCCCTCAAGGGGGCGGCTACGGTTGCGAGGAGGGCGATGAGCGGAGCGGTGGCCGAGACCATCGCCGTCAGGTTCAGCACGATCCTGTTGCCGACGCGGTCGCTGAGCCGCCCCCAGAGCAGGTTCGAGACGATCATGCCGACCATTTGAACCGAAAGGAATATCCCGACGGTCTCCTCCGGCAGGCCGAGGTTCTCCCTCGCGTAGATGATGTAGAAGGGGAGCGCCATCATCCAGACCCCGAGCAGCACCCTCCAGGCCAGGAACATCCTGTAGCTCTTCACGTCCTTGAGGAGCGAGGGACCGCGCCGGAGGAACTTCTTGAAGGGCGTCCGCCTGACGGGCACAAGCGCGTCGCGCTCGTCGGCGAAGCAGAAGGACAGGATGGCGAGGGTGATGATCGCCGCCGCGGTGGTGAACAGGAACGCGTAGTTGTCGGGGAAGGACCTCGTGGCGAGGACGTTCTTCACGACGAACCCCATCAGGGCCGCGGCGATCCCGCCGAAGAAGAGGCGTGCTCCGAAGAACGTGCCGCGGTTTTCCGACTTGATCTCCTTCGCCACGATGTCCATGAAGGGTATGCCCGCGACCCCGCCAGCTATGACGTAGATCGAATAGAGGGCGAAGAAGAGAACGATGATCGCCGCCGCGCCGGTGGCGCCGAGAAGCGAAACCGAGAGCGCGATGCCCCATATCGCGATGATGCGGATCACGCCTGCCCACACGTATATGGGGCGCTTGCGCTTGAGCGTCTCGATGTAGCTGGCGACGACGAGCTGTGGCAGGAACCATCCCGCCATGGCCATGGTCCCCGACAGTCCGATCAGCACCTTCGACGAGGTGAGGTTGCTGACGAAAGTCGGGAGCACGGTCGTGCCTCCTGCAAGCGCCGCACTCATGTTGAAGAGCACGCCGTTTATCACACCGAGGTAGAATGTCTTGGTGTATTTCAAACCTGCTCCCGCGCCGACCGAAGGGGCTTGCTAGTCCTTCATGGCTTCAAACACCACCGCTCCGCTTCCCAGTATACCGTGCCGGTATGAGTGAACCTGGTAGAGATTGGTCCGGAACCCCAGTTCCGCCAGCTTCACGAGCATCTCCAGGCTGAAGATGTTGTGCACCAGGGCGCCGCCGCGCCTTACGGGGTCGCCGTGATACAAGGCCGGCTTGGTGTGGACGAACTCGCCGCCTGCGCCGATCGATGTGCGATGCTCGTCGAGGAACCCGGTCTTGTAGAAAGGGACCGTGAAGATATGGCGGCCGCCCGGGCGGAGGACGCGATAAACCTCGGCATGCGCCCGGTACGGGTCGGGGATATGCTCGAAGACGTCCGAGGAGAGCACGATATCGATGCTCTCGTTCTCGAGTGAGAGGCGCGTGAGGTCCTGGTGCATCTTGCCCTTCACCGTGTCGCCGCTGTTGTGCTCCTCGCCGAAATACTCGCTCGAGATATAGTTCTTCATGCGGGAGAGTTCACGGCTCAGAGCGCCGCCGGTCTCGGTGTTGTAGATGACGAGGTCTGGGTACCGGGCGAGGTCCCTGACAGAGGCCACCCGGCCCCCACGCATCCGCCGGACGGCGTCGCACACGACCAGGGCCAGCTGGCGCTTGCGATTGGTGGCGCCGCAGACCGAGCAATGGCAGGTCTCGCGCAGGTTCTGCTTGATCCGCTTCATGAAGGCCAGCGAACCGCAGACCGTGCACTTGATGGGGCCGCCCCAGCCGATCTTCAGCATCAGGCGCTCGAGCGGGGTCAGGCCCCTGTCCGCCAGAGGATACTTGATGAACTTCTCTGCATTCAGGCTCATCGCCGGCTATGTTACCACCGGCACGGCGGCCCGGTCAAAGGGATTGGTCCGCAGGGCCAGGGAGAAGAGGAACGGGTAGTTCCTCTGCAGGAACTTCATGTAGTCCAGCCACTCGTGAACCAGCCGCCTGTAGACCCGCTCGATGTCTCCGGCGAGGTGCTCGTAGTCGCTCTGCGGAAGCCCGCCGAGGTCGCCCCGCGCCTGCAGTTCCTCGGTCAGGTGGAATACCGCCCTGAGGAGACCCGTGAACGACTCGTGCTCGAGGAGATTGGGGTTCTCCAGCAGGCGGAGCAGGAAGTTCCTCTTCGAGGCCAGGAAGCTCCGCAGGTCGGCGAGATCGCACGTGGCTATGTTGAACCTGTAAGCGTAGGCGCGAAGGTCGCGGTCGGCTCCCGCGAATTCCCGGTCGGTCCACGTGTTCCGCACGGTGAGGGTGCGCCTGATGCTTTCTATCTCGTCGTCGTTGGCCGCCAGGCGGGACATCAGGTCGGTGCCGACTTCGCTGTAGAAGGCGCCGATGACCATGTTGAGTTTCTCCAGCCTGGCGTTCCTCTCGCGTGCGGCGAGCAGGTCGTGAAGGATGAGTGTCACCAGGAGCACCTCGATGGGCATGAAGGCGAGATCTCCCAGCATGTAGATGAAGATGTGGTGGGAATCGTGGAACACTTGATAGTGGATGAAATAGACCGCCGCCGACATGCCGATCAGTGCGGCTCCCAGCCGGACCTGCCATGGAATGCGTCCCATCTGTCGTCCTCCTGCCTGGAAAGTGCCTTGGCTCTCGCCCCTTTGGATGCCTTGCCGTGCGCCGCGGTTTGG
>JALGWA010000105.1 GCA_025774425.1 bacterium | reverse complement strand
GAGCTTCTCGAGGAGATCCTCGACCATCTGGTCGAGCCGAACCTCGTCGAGCCGACTCTTCTCCATGACTACCCGGTGGAGACCTCGCCCCTCGCCAAGAGGTCGAGGGAGGACGGGAGGTTCACGGAACGCTTCGAGCCGTTCGCCTTCGGCGTCGAGCTCGGGAACGCCTTCTCGGAGCTCAACGACCCCGCCGAGCAGCGTGAGAGGTTCGAGGAGCAGAGGCGGCTGGCGGGCGAAGGCGAGATCGACCACGACTTCCTGAGGGCCCTCGAATACGGCATGCCGCCGGCCGGGGGCCTCGGTGTGGGCATAGACCGCGTCGTCATGGTTCTCACGGGCAGCCCGTCGATAAGGGACGTCATCCTGTTCCCGCCCATGCGGCCGGAGGCGCCGGAGGAAGAGGACGCCGGGGGAGAAGAGGACGCCGGGGACGGCGCGAAAGGAGCCTGACGCAGGATGGGCTACAGTTTCTTCGTGGCGAGGAGGTACTTCGGAGCCGGGCGGAGGAGCGGCTTCACCACGGCGATCACCGTGATCTCCGTGACGGGGGTCGCCGTCGGCGTTCTCGCGCTTATCGTCGTCCTCGCCGTGATGAACGGCTTCGAGAGCGAGGTGATCAAGCGCATCATAGGCACGAACGCCCATGTCATCGTCAGAAACGACGGCGGCATCCCCGAAGTCGGCGCGACCATGGACGAGATCGCCGGCCTTCCCCATGTCGAGGCCGTCGCGCCCTTTGTCTTCTCCAAGGCGATGATCATGTCGCGGGACGGCACGGACGCCATCTTCGTCAAGGGCATCGATCCCGGCCTCGAGGGCGGCGTGACGGATTTCAACGATTACGTCAGGCCCGCCTCCTTCTCTTTCGACAGGGGGGAGGGAGACCTGGGCCTCATAGTGATCGGCAAGGAGATCGCCTACGGCATGAACCTCGCCGTGGGGGATACCGTGCTGCTGGCGCGCGCCGAGGTCAGCGGCGGCGCGCCGTTCGGCATCTCGCCCGAGGTCGAGCGATTCGTCGTCGGGGGGTTGTTCGACTCGGGAATGTACGAGTACGACGCCTCGCTGGGCTTCTTGAGCCTGCAGGACGCCCAGGAGTTCTACGGGCTCGGCGACCGCGTCACGGGTCTCAGCATAAGGCTGGACGACATGTACAAGGCCGAGCACGCGACGACGCTGATAGGGGAGGTAATGGGGAGCAGCCTCCTCGTCACCAACTGGATAAGGATGAACCGGAACCTCTTCACCTGGATGAAGATGGAGAAGAAGGTCATGTTCCTGATGTTGACGCTGATCATCGTCGTCGCGGCCTTCAACATAGCGGGGACGCTGATAATGATAGTGATGGAGAGGACCAAGGACATAGGCATCCTGAAGTCGATGGGGGCGACGTCCCGCGGGGTGATGAACATCTTCATGATGCACGGCGTCATGGTCGGGGCCGCCGGCACGGCCATAGGCGTCATCGGCGGCTTGACCCTCGCCTATTTCGTGGACAGGTACCGGCTGATCCAGCTCCCGGGAGACGTCTATTTCGTGGAAACGATACCGGTCAAGATGGAAGTTCTCGATGTGCTGCTCGTCGCCGGCGTGGCGCTTCTAATCAGTTTCGCCGCCACGCTCTACCCGTCCTGGCGCGCATCGAAGCTCGCCCCGGTGGAGGCGATAAGGTATGAGTGACGGATCGGCCGCCGCGGCCCGCGTCTCGGGGGCCGGCGAAGTGCTGCTCGAAGCGAGGGGATTGAGCAAGACGTACGTGACCGGACCGGAGGTGCTGCGCGTGCTCCGCGACGTCAATCTCGATCTGCGGGCCGGCGAGATTCTCGCCGTCGTCGGGCCGTCGGGTGTCGGCAAGAGCACGCTGCTCCACATACTCGGCGCCCTCGACAGGCCCGACGCGGGTTCGGTAAGCGTCGCCGGCGAGGAGGTCTTCGGAATGGACGATGCGCGGCTGGCCCAGTTCAGGAACGCGACCTTCGGCTTCGTCTTCCAGTTCCATCACCTGCTCGGCGAATTCACCGCCCTGGAGAACGTGATGATGCCGTGCCTGATAAGCGGCATGACGGAGGCGGAGGCGACGGAGCGGGCCGTGCGCGTGCTCGGGGAGGAAGTCGGCTTGAAGGAACGCTTCGCCCACAGGCCCAGGGAGCTCTCCGGGGGCGAGCAGCAGCGGGTGGCCGTGGCCCGCGCCCTCGTGATGGAGCCCAGGGTCGTCCTCGCCGACGAGCCCTCGGGCAATCTCGACCCCGAACACAGTGAAGCGCTTCACGACCTGCTCTTCGAGCTCAGGGACATGCGGCGGCAGAGCTTCGTCCTCGTCACTCACAGCGTCGACCTCGCCAGGCGGGCGGACCGCGCGTTAAAACTCTTTGACGGTGTAGTCGAGGAAGTTAAGATATAGGTGGGAAGAGTTGAGGTGCAGACATGATCTGTGATAGTTGCGGCAAGGAGCCGGCGACGGTTCACTACAAGGAAATGCGCGGGGATGAGTCCACCGAGTACCACCTCTGCGAGAAATGCGCCCTGGAGAAGGGGATATACATAACGCCCGACAAGAAGCCCTTCACGGTCTCAAACATCCTCGGGGGCATGGCCGACGAGGTCGGTTCCGATCTCGAGACATGCGAGGGCTGCGGCCTCACCTACCGGGAGTTCAAGGACTCCGGAAGGCTCGGATGCGCCAAGTGCTACGAATCCTTCAAGGAGCAACTGCGGCCGCTGCTCCGCCGCATACACGGCTCCAACGCCCACATGGGCAAGAGCCCCAGCTCGAGGCAGGAGATCTTCGAGAAGAAGAAGGAAATCGACAAGATCAAGGAGGAGTTGGCCGCCGCGGTGGACAGGGAGGAGTTCGAGAAGGCGGCCGAGCTCCGCGACAAGCTCAGGGAACTGGAGTGCTCTTAGAGGGCGCACCGGGCGGCGCCGGAGGGGCGGCGTCAGAGGTATGCAACCATGACGATTGACGAGATGGCGGGGTCGGTGAGCCCGTGGCTCACGGGGCAGGCCGGTCACGGCGAGTCGGTGATCTCGACGCGCGTGCGGCTCGCCCGCAACCTTGCAGGTCTGCCCTTCTGCCACAGCGCCAAGCCGGAGGATCTCACGCACGCGCTCGACAGGATACGCGACGCGGTCATGTCGACCAATACTCTCAAGACGGGCACGTACATGGTGATGAGCGAACTGTCGGACCTCGACAGGGAGTTCCTCGTCGAGAGGCATCTCATAAGCCAGGAGCAGGCCGAGAAGTCGGGCGTGAGGGCCGTGGTCGTCGGCGACAACGAGATGGTGAGCGTCATGATAAACGAAGAGGACCATCTCAGGCTCCAGTCGATACAGCCCGGTTTCCAGTCGATGGAGGCCTGGAGGCTGGTGGACAGGGTGGACAGCGACCTCGACACCCGCCTCGAGTTCGCCTTCTCCTGCGACTGGGGCTACCTTTCGGCGTGCCCGACCAACACGGGGACGGGGATGCGGGCTTCGATGCTGGTTCATCTGCCCGCGCTCGTGCTGACGGGGCAGGTCAACCGGGTGCTCCAGGGCATCAGCCAGATGGGCCTCGCCGTGAGGGGTTTCTACGGGGAGGGCAGCGAGGTGATGGGGAATCTCTTCCAGATATCCAACCGCACGGCGCTGGGGACGTCGGAGGTGGACATATTGCAGAGCCTGGACAATGTCGTCAGGAAGGTTCTGGAGATGGAGAATCAAGGCAGGGAGATTTTGTTAAGGGATGCCCGCTCGCAGATCGAAGATAAGATCTGGAGGGCGTATGGCCTCCTGAAGTACGCCCGGAGGCTGACTTCGCAGGAAGTCATGTCTTTGAGCTCCGCCGTGAGGCTGGGGAAGTGCATGGGGATAGTCGACAGGGTGTCCATAGGGGCGCTCAACCGGATGTTATTCGTCAGCCAGCCGGCGCATCTGCAGAAGCGGCTGGGCAGGAGAATGAGTCCGGGCGAGAGGGATGAGGAGCGGGCGAACATGGTGAGGAGCATCCTGGAGGAAGAGGAATCCAGAACCGGCGCCGGGTAATCGACAAGTTCTAGGAGGGTCTCGATGTACGACAAGTTCACCGACAGAGTGAGAAGAGTGATGTTCCTTGCCAGGGAAGAGGCCGCAAGGCTGCACCACGATTACATCGGGACCGAGCACCTCCTCCTGGGCATAGTCAGGGAAGGCGAGGGGCTGGCCGCCACCATAGTGACCAATCTCAACATCGACCTCGACGTCATAAGGCGCACGGTCGAGAGCATGGTGCCTGCGAGCAGCGGGTCGGTGACGATAGGTGAGATTCCCTTCACGCCTCGGGCGAAGCGCGTGCTCGAGCTGTCCGTCGAGGAGGCCAAGAACCTGGCGCACAACTACGTCGGGACCGAGCATCTTCTCCTCGGGCTGATACGCGAGGGCGAGGGCATCGCAGCGCGCGTGCTTCTCGAGTTCGGCGCGGACTACAAGCGGGTCAAGGACGAGGTCGTGCGCCTGATCGGCGGCAGCCCGCGGCCCCAGAGGGGCGCCAAGCACGACGGCAAGACCGAGAGCCCGGCCCTCGACCAGTTCGGCCGAGACCTCACCGAGCTCGCGCGCCAGGGCAAGCTCGATCCGGTCATCGGCAGGGAGGTGGAGATCGAGCGCGTCATCCAGGTGCTCTGCAGGCGCAAGAAGAACAATCCCGTGCTCATCGGCGAGCCCGGCGTCGGCAAGACGGCCATCGTCGAAGGGCTCTCGACCAAGATAGTCGAGAACAAGGTGCCCGAGATCCTGAGAACCATGCGCGTGGTCGCGCTCGACCTCGCCGCCATAGTGGCCGGCACCAAGTACAGGGGCCAGTTCGAGGAGCGCCTCAAGGCAATTATCAAGGAAATCAGGGAAGTCAATAATATCATTATCTTTATCGACGAGCTCCATACGATCGTGGGGGCGGGCGGGGCCGAGGGCGCCATAGACGCCTCCAACATGCTCAAGCCGGCGCTCGCCAGGGGCGAGCTCCAGTGCATCGGGGCGACGACCATGGACGAGTACCGCAAGTACATCGAGAAGGACGGCGCCCTCGAGCGCAGGTTCCAGCCCATAATGGTCGCGCCGCCGAGTGTCGAGGAGACGATCGACATCATCAAGGGGCTGCGCGACAAGTACGAGGCCCATCACCGGGTCCGCATAACCGACGACGCCGTGGTGGCGGCCGCGAGCCTGGCCGACAGGTACATCAAGGACCGCTACCTCCCCGACAAGGCGATCGACGTCATAGACGAGGCGGGGGCGAGGGCGAGGCTCAGCGTGTCCTCGGTGCCGCCCGACGTGCGGGGGCTGGAAGCCAAGCTCGCCAACCTCGTGGCTGAGAAGGAGAGCTACATACGCAAGCAGGACTTCGAGAACGCGGCGCGCATCAGGGACCATGAGCGCGAGGTGAGGAATCAGCTGGCCGAGCTCAAGAAGACCTGGAAACAGGCCGCCGACGGAGCCGACGTCAAGGTCGACAGCGAGGCGGTCGGCTTCATCGTCGCGAGGATGACCGGCATCCCGGTCGTGCGGATCAAGGAGGAGGAGTCCGCGAAGCTGTTGCGCATGGAAGACGAGCTCCGCAAGAGGATCATCGGCCAGGACGAGGCCCTGACGGCGATCTCCAAGGCCATCAGGCGAGGGCGCGCAGGCCTCAAGGATCCCCGCAGACCCATAGGTTCATTCTTCTTCCTCGGGCCGACGGGGGTCGGCAAGACGGAACTCGCCCGCGCGCTGACGGAGTTCATGTTCGGCGACGAGAGCTCGCTGATCAGGATCGACATGTCCGAGTACATGGAGAAGTTCTCGGTGTCGAGGCTCGTCGGCGCCCCGCCGGGATACGTCGGATACGAGGAGGGAGGGCAGCTGACCGAG
>JALGWA010000104.1 GCA_025774425.1 bacterium | reverse complement strand
ATCACCCTCGGACCCTTCGCCGCGCCCTTCTTCTCGCAGATCACGCTGCCGAGCTTGTCGTGCGAGATCCGGCAGAAGGGCTTCATCTTGCCGGCGATGTACGCGGCCACCTTGTCTTCGCGGCCCGAAATGCCGGTTATGCCGGTCAGTTCCTTCAAGAGTTTCTCGGTCGAATCCATCGCTTAACCTCCAGCCTTCGGGCCCGCGTCACCCGTCTTCTTCAACGCTTCCTTCACTATGGCATCCACGAGTTCGCCGAACGAGTATCCCCTCTCGGCCGCGGCCATGGGGACCAGGCTCGTCTCCGTCATGCCCGGTATGGTGTTGATCTCCAGAAAATAGGGGATACCGTCCTCCCCCAGCCTGAGGTCGACCCTCGCGTAGCCCTCACAGCCCAGTGCCCTGTAGGCCGCGAGCGCCTCCCGGGATATCCGGGCGGAAAGGGCCCCGTCTATGTCGGCGGGGCAGTGGTAGGAGGTCTTGCCCCTGGTGTACTTGCGCTCGTAATCGTAGAACCCGTCCTCGGGGACTATCTCTATGACGGGGAAGACCTCCTCGCCGACGATGGCGACGCTGAGTTCCCGGCCCCGGATATATCTTTCGAATATTAACCTCTCGGAGTACCCGCGGGCAAGCCCAATCGCGGCCTCGAGGCCGCCTTCCTCCCCCACGATGGAGATGCCGATGGTCGATCCCTGATTCACCGGCTTGACGACGATCGGGTAGCCGCCTATCGACGCCACCTTCCCCCCGGCTTCCCGCGAAGCCGCCGATCCCGACATCTCGAACCACGCCGGGGTCGGGATTCCGCGCCTCTCGAGGACCATCTTGGAGAAGGACTTGTCCATGCAGAGCGCGCTCGCCAGCACGCCCGAGCCCGTGTACGGCTTTCCCACGAGGTCGAGCAATGCCTGAATCCTCCCGTCCTCGCCCTCCCCCCCGTGCAGCGCGATGAATACCACGGCGGCATCCGCCAGCTCGGGCGACGCCACGAAATCCATCACGCCGCGGCCGGCCGCACCTCCGAGGTCGTAGGTCGAGACGTCGTGCCCGCCGCCACGCAGGGCCTCGGCGACGGCCGCGCCCGTCTTCAGCGAGATCTCACGCTCGGCGGACGTGCCGCCCATGAGCACCAGTATGTTCACTTCTCCACCCCGCTCTCCGCCGCGGCCGCCAGCAGCTCCAGCGTGCGCCGCTTGCCGAGCACCTCCACGACGAGTGCGATCTCCGGGCCGCTCTCCCTGCCCGTCAGGGCCGCGCGTATGGGCATGAACACGTCCCGCTTCTTGAGGCCCGCCTTCTCGACAACGGCCTCCAGCGCCCGCCGGACGTCCTCGCGCTCCACGGCCTCCAGGCCCGCAACCGCCTCACGGAAGAGCGCGATCGCCCGGCGCCCGCTCTCCGACCGCATCCGGGCGGTCACGGCCTCGTCCGGCGCCCCGGGGGGGCCGAGCAACAGCGCTACCTTGGCGGCGAGATCGGCGTAATTCCTCGCGGCCCCCTTCAGCGCGTCGGCCGCCTTGGCGACCAAGGTCCCGTCGCCGGTATCGACGCCGGCTTCCTCCAGAAACGGCCTGACGCCCTCGGCGAGCTCGGCGGCCGAGAGGCGCTTCATGTGATGCGACGACATCCACTCGAGCTTGTTTGCATCGAATATCGACGGGCTCGCCGAGACGCGTTCGAGGGAAAACCTCTCCACCAGGTCTTGCCTCGTCATCACCTCGGTGTCGTCGCCGGGCGACCACCCGAGAAGCGCCAGGTAGTTGACCAGCGCCGCGGGCGGATAGCCTATCCTCCTCATCTCGGCGACGGACGTCGCTCCGTGCCGCTTGGACAGCTTGGTGCGGTCGGGCCCGAGGACGAGCGGCAGGTGGGCGAAGACCGGGGGGTGAAGCCCGAGGCCGCGGTAGAGCAGCAGTTGTCTCAACGTGTTGGAAAGATGCTCCTCGCCGCGGATCACATGCGTCACTGCCATCGACGAATCGTCGACGACGCAGGCGAAGTTGTAGGTCGGCATGCCGTCCGCGCGGAGGATCACGAAATCCCCGACCATGCCCGACTTGAAACGGACGTCGCCGCGGACGACGTCCCGGTGACGCACCTCGTCGTACTCGACGACGAACCTCAGCGAGGGCTTCCTGCCGCCGGCCTCGAGCCGGCGCCGCTCGGCGGCGGTGAGCCTCCTGCAGGCGCCGTCATACACGGCCGGCAGGCCGCGCTCGATTGCACGCTCCCGTTTGCGCCTGAGGTCCTCGTCGGTGCAGTAGCACCGGAAGGTCTTGCCCTCCGCTTCCAGGCGGTCGGCGGCGTATCGATACGCGTCGAGCCGCTCCGACTGCCTGTAGGGCGCGTAGGGGCCGCCGACCTCAGGCCCCTCGTCCCAGTCCAGCCCTAGCCACCTGAGATCGTCGAGCAGCGCCGCCTCGGCCGCGGCCGATGAACGCTCCCTGTCGGTATCTTCGAGCCTCAGGATGAACGCGCCGGCGGTGTGGCGCGCGAAGAGCCAGTTGAAGAGCGCGGTCCGGGCGCCGCCCACGTGCAGGGCGCCGGTCGGGCTCGGGGCGAAGCGCGCTCTCGTCGTCGAGCCGGCCATCAGAGGTCAACCATGGCTATCGCGTATGCTTCCACGGCCTCGCCCCTTCCCACCTCGCCTATGCCCTCGGCCGTCTTCGCCTTGATGGAGACGTCCTCGGGCCGGATCCCGAGCGCGTCGGCGATGCTCTCCTTCATTGCGGGGATGTGATCGGCCAGGCGCGGCGCCTCGGCGACCACGGTCGAGTCTATATGCTCTATCCTGCCCCGCCGCTCGACGATTCCCCGCGTCTCGGCGAGGAGGTCGCCTCCGGAGACGCCCTCGTAGCGCGGGTCGGTGTCGGGGAAGTGCGTGCCGATGTCTCCGAGATTGCAGGCGCCGAAGATGGCGTCTATGACGGCATGGACGAGCACGTCGCCGTCCGAGTGGCCCACGAGCCCCTTGTCATGTGGAATCTCGACCCCGCCGAGGAAGAGCTTCCTGCCCCGGGCCAGCCTGTGCACGTCGTAACCCATGCCCACCTTCAGCATGCCGATGCCTCGTCTCAGTTGGTCCCGGCGCGGGGTTTCCTGCCCCTCGGCCTTCTCCTCCGCGGCCTGCCCTTGGGTTTGGCCTTGGCGGCGTCGGCGGGCGCCCCGGCGGGCGTCTCCGGGCCGCCAGACCGTGCCTTGGCCCGGCGTCCACCGCGCCCCGCACCCTTGCCGCGGGGCCTCCTGCCCCGGGATGTCCCCCTGGCACCGCCCTTCGTGCCGGTCGCCGAGTCCAGCCTCTTCCTGTTGGACTGCTTGAGGAAATACTCGAGCAGGGGAAGGTCCTCCGGGGACGTCACCTTGAGGTTGGCGTAGCTTCCCACGGCGACGACGACCTTGGAGCCGTATTTCTCGACGAGCGCCGCGTCGTCCGTCGCCTCGAAGTTGTCGCTCGTCGCCTGCTTGTGCGCCCCCATGATGACGTCATAGCCGAAGCACTGGGGCGTCTGCGCGAGCCATATCAACCGGCGGTCGAGCGTGCCTATCACGTCCCCGCTCTCGACTTCCTTGACCGTGTCTTTCGCCGGCACGGCCGTGATCGCCGCCCCGGTCTTCCTCGCCGCGTCGACGACCCGCTTGATGACGGGCTCGCCGACGAGTGGCCGCACGGCGTCGTGTATGATGACCTTCTCGGTCCCGGGGCTCAGCGCCTTGAGCCCGTTCAGGACCGACTGCTGCCTCGAGTCGCCCCCGGGCACCACGGAGCGCACCTTCTTGAAACGGAGCGGCTCCACGATTTCTTCCCTGACCCATTGGGTAGACTCGGGCGGGACGACGAGGACAATCTCGTCGACGACCTCGCTCTTCTCGAACGCCTCGATCGTATAGGCCATGAGCGGCCTGCCGTTCACCTTGGCGAATTGCTTGCGCCCGTTCGGCCCGAACCTCTTCCCCTCGCCCGCACCGACGATTACTGCACCCACCATGTCTATCACCCCACCATTCGACTGCTAGGTTTACTTTCGTCTGGAGAAAATCATCCTGCCCACGGCGGTCTGGAGTACGCTCGTCACCGCGACCCGGATCGTCCTGTTGACGAGCCCGCTCGCACCCTCCACGACCACCATCGTACCGTCATCGAGATAACCGACGCCCTGGTCCGGCTCCTTGCCGCGCCTCGATATCTTGACGGTCATCTCTTCGCCCGGAAGCACCGCCGGCCTCAGGGCGTTGGCGAGCTCATTGACGTTGAGCACCTGGATCCCGTGAAGCTGCGCCACCTTGTTGAGGTTGAAATCGTTCGTCAGGATCTTCCCTCCGCGCTCGCGCGCGAAGCGCACCAGCTTGGAATCGACGTCGTTTCCACCCTCCGGCTCGTGGTCGTCGATGACGACCTCGAGGTCCTTCCGGAGCTGCATCCTCCGCAGGATCTCGAGACCCCTCCGCCCCCTGTTCCGCCTGAGGGGATCCGAGGAATCCGCGATCGCCTGGAGCTCGTCCAGCACGAACTTCGGCACCACTATCTGTCCCTCGATGAACCGGCTCTCGCAGATCTCGGCGATCCGTCCGTCGATGATCACGCTCGTGTCGAGTATCTTGGGCGGTACACCGATCCGCTCGGGGCGCTTCGAGGAGAACCTGATGTCCCCGCGCTTCCTTATGCCGACCACCGCCCCCAGGTAGCCGAGCACCAGGCTGAGGGACACCATCACGTACGCCTGGTACGGGGCGAGGGCATGGATGGAGCGGGTTATCAACCCGACGAGGAGCGCCACGACGAGACCGAGGATGAGGCCGAGCACGCCCGCGAGGATCTCGCGCCCCGATCTCCCCTCGAGCTGGAACTCCCCGTACACAATCGCGCCCCCGCCGACCAGGCCGATGAGGAGACCCACCCAGTCCGGCCAGGCCAACGGCCCGCGCGCGAGAAGAAGCCCGGCGAGGGCGAAGAGACCTACGAACACGATCCTGATTGCCAGCACGTTCTACCCGTCCCTCCCCTGACGCCCCGGCCCGTTCGCCGGGACCATCAGAATATCTCCACCTTGAAGTACTTGTGCGGGTCCGCCTTTATGTCCTCGATCAGCGCGCTGATGTTGTCAAGCACGCGCTCGAGGTCCTCGTGCAGGCTCTTCTCGTAGACGAGCATGCCGGCCGTTCCCCTGCCTTCCTCAATCGCCCGCATGACGGCCTCGACGGAGACGGTGATCGAGTCGAGACGCGCCGCGGCGTTCGCGAAGTCGTCGATGCCCCGCGCGATCGTCTTCTTCCTGGAACCGAACACCGAGTCCACATCGGCCGAGATCCGCTCCATGCTCGCGGCCGTGCTCTTGACGGCGGCCCTGTTCTCGCGGAGAATCGCGAGGATCTCGGCGGTCAGCTCGTCCATCCTGCGCATCGTCGCGGCCAGAGATGCCCCCTGCCCCTCGGTCTCGACAAGCGCCCTGAAAGCGCGCACGGTCTCGGCCAGCTCTTCGATCATATAACCGGCGCCCGCGATCGCCTCGGCCATCCCGGCCTTGTACTTACCTCGTAAGACGCTACCCGGCGGCAGAACGTTCCCGGACGTGCCGCGGCTTATGGCGATGTACTTCTCCCCCATCAGCCCGATCGTGAAGATCTCGGCCACGGCGTCATCGTAGAGCTCGATCCTGTCGTCGATCAGGACCTCGACCCTGACGCGCTCCGGCTCGAGGACGACGGCCCCGACCTCGCCCGCATCGACGCCGGCGACGGTGACCGGATCACGCGCCTCGAGGCCGCCGACATCGTCGAAGTAGACTGCGTAGGATACGAACTTCTGCTTGAAACTCACCTTCTCGATCCACATCACGCCGAGGCCGAGAAAGACGACTGCGGCGACCACCGCA
>JALGWA010000103.1 GCA_025774425.1 bacterium | reverse complement strand
CGTTCTCGGCGTGTGGGTGAAGCCCCTCGTGTGGGTGACCGGGCTCATCGGGGCCAAGTTCCCCGTGTCGACGCTCTTCTTCAGCGGCCTCGTCTTCCTCACGTTCATATCCCTGTGGATGACGACCAGGATTTCCGGTCTGACCGAACAGGTCAAGGAGCTCGCACAGCAGGTGGCCCTGCTTTCAGCTGAGGTGAAGAGAGATTGAAGCGAAGACGCCCACGGCGCTCGGGCAAGCCTGCGGAGGTCGCGCGGGGCGAGCCGCCGGAAGGATCGCGCCGGTCGGCGGCACCGCAGGGTAAGGGACAGGGCCGCTCCAGGCCCCTGGTCGCCGAGGACGCCGGCTGCCTCGGTCCGCTCTTGGCGGCCGTGGCTCTCGCGGCCGTCGTGCTGAGGACCATATACCTGGGGGCGGACCCGCCGCTTGACCTCTCGTGGAGCCAGGCGCTCTTCACCGACGGGGCGAGGGCCGTGGACGGGGCCCGCAACAAGATCATGTACGGCGAATGGATGGCGGACAGGATCTCGCCGGTCGTCCTCTTCTACCCGATATCCAATGGGCTCGCCTACCTCATCTACCGGCTGAGCGGCGTCGGCCTCGTCCAGGCCAATCTCACGGGCGTGCTTCCCGGCCTGGCGACAATGCTCCTGGCATACGGTTTCATGCGGCGGCGCGGCAGGCTGGCGGGTCTGATCGCGCTCGGATTCGTGGCGTTTCCCTATGCGTATGTGATCTACTCGAGAACGCCCCTGCTCGAGTCCCTTCAGGTGCTCCTCCTGGTCGCCGCCTTCTTTCTGTTGCTCCGCGGCGGCCCCGGCAGCCTGGTCGCCTCGGGGCTCATCGTCGGATGCGCCGCGTTCATGGTCAAACTGCACGCGCTGCATTTCGCCGCCGTCGGCCTCGTCTTCCTCTTCTTCGCCGCCAGGGCCGGGCATGAGGCCCCTGCGCGGCCGGGCAGGTCGGGCCTGCTGTTCCTGGCGGGGCTGGGCATCGCCTCGGTCGCCTGGCTCGCGGGCGTCTATTCGATCGACGCGGCGGCCGTGTCCAAGTACTTCAAGTCCAACGTCATCCTGGCGCAGAGCGCCGAGTACACCGACATCCCGCTTCTCACCATGGTCGCCAACAGGGCGAGGAATCTCTTCCACGTCGGAAGCGGCGTGGACATGTTCTTCCGGAAGCTGCCGGTGCTGACGTCGCTCGCGGCCTTCGGCCTGATCTCGGCGCTCTCGGGATTCGCCCGGGGCAACAAGTCGCTGAGGCCGTGGGAGATGCTTTCGGCGATCTGGTTCGCCGTGCTGCTCATCGCTCTGAGCCTGCTGAGCTATCGGCCGCTCAGGTACTTCATCCCCCTCGTCCCCGGCATGTGCCTGCTGGCGACCTCGTTCGTGCTCAGGCTCCTGCGCGGCGAACCGCTTCTGCACCCGCACAAGCCGAAGTGGTTTGCGGCCGCTTTCTTCATCTGGCTGACGTCGCTCTTGATTCACATCCAGCATGACGTCATCTTCGAGGTGCTCGGCCTCGGCAGCGGCGGGGCGGGCGCCGCGTCGCATCCTTCGCTCTTGCGTTATGACCTCGCGATCGTCCCCCAGATCCTCATAATGGGCGGCATCGCCGCGGCCGTCGTCTTCCTGTCGGGGAGGCGCCTGCGGGAGGCCTCGTGGAGATTCGGCCCCGCCGCCCGCAGGAATCTCGCCGTGGCGGCCGTCGGGGGGTTCATCGTCCTCAACCTCGCGAAGTTCGCGGACTATTGCGCCGACCGCAGGTACTCGATCGCGGAGACGGCCGAGAGCCTCGACAGGGTCATCTCGCCCGGGGCGTTCGTCGTCGGCGACTGCGCGACCACGCTGTCGCTGGAGACGCGTTTCAGGACGCTGCCCTCGTACGGGGAGATAATCCGCCGCCGGGATGCGGAGACCTTCGAACGCTACCCCATAACCCACTTCCTGATCCGCTTCCCGACGCTGTACGAGTACCTCGAGGAGACCTACCCCGACTTCAGGATGTCATGCGTCCCCGTGGGCGAGTACATGTTGTGCGGCAGGGTGGCCACGGTCGTCAGGTATGAGGCGTGGGCGGGCTATCCGGCGTCCTATGAGCCGACGGGATACGAGGAGGGAATGACTCTTCTCGCGAGGGGCGACGCGGCCGCCGCCCTCCGTGCGTTCCGGTCGTTCCTCGACGAGCATCCGGAGTCCTACGAGGCCATGTTCGGCGTGGCGATCTGTCTTTCGGTCTCGGGCGACCTGAACGAGGCGCGGGCGATCCTGGCCGAGGGGATTCGAATTGCCCCCGCCGGGGCTTTGTCATATCATGTCTACAGGGACCTGCTCGAAGCCCTGCAGGGCCAAGAGGGCGCCGGCCGGTAGGGGACCGGGGCGGCCTCTGCGCGGGGGAAGGCTTCCCGGCCGGAAGGGGTGACATACATGGTGGAGATTTCGGTAGTCGTACCGGTGTTCGACGAAGAGGAGTCTCTCCGCGAGCTGCACGCCAGGCTGACGGAGGTCCTCGAGGGCATGGGCAGGACCTATGAGATAGTGTATGTCGACGACGGAAGCGGGGACGCTTCTCTCGATATCCTGAGGGAGATATACGAGACGGACCGGCGCGTCAAGCTCGTGGGCTTCAGGCGGCGCTACGGCAAGAGCGCGGCGCTATGCGTGGGCTTCGACGAGGCGGACGGCGGGATAATCATCACGATCGACGCCGACCTCCAGGACGACCCTGCCGAGATTCCGAGGCTCGTGGCCAAGCTCGAGGAGGGCTACGATCTCGTATCGGGCTGGAAGAAGAAGAGGAACGACCCTGTAAGCAAGACGCTTCCCTCGAAGTTCTTCAACTTCATGGTGGCCGCGGCCACGGGCCTCAACCTGCATGACATCAACTGCGGGCTCAAGGCGTACAGGAGGGCGGTCACGGACCATATCAAGGTCTACGGGCAGCTGCACCGCTTCCTGCCCGTATTCGCCCACAAGGCCGGGTTCAAGGTCGGGGAGCTGGCGGTGGTCCATCATCCCAGGCTGCACGGCAGGACGAAGTACGGCATCGGCCGCTTCCTGCACGGGTCCCTCGACCTTCTGACCGTGATCCTGATCACGGGCTATACGGGGAGCCCCCTCCATTTCTTCGGCTCCATAGGGATCGGTTTCACGGCCGGCGGGTTCGTGATCAACTGTTACCTGCTCTATCTCAAGATCAGCGACGGCAACATACACGGCCGGACGCCCCTCTTGATGCTCGGCGTCCTGTTGATGCTCCTGGGTTTCCAGCTGGTTTCCACCGGCCTGCTCGCCGAACTGATCACGCGCATGGGCCATGAGGGCGGCAAGGAATACAGCCTCAGGCTGAGGCTTTCCCACGGAGACGCAGGGGAGACGGGGAATGCCGGGACCTCCTAAGGACACCGGCCGGCGGAGGCCCGGGCCCTCACGGCTGGTCCTGGTCGTCGTGCTGCTCGGCGTGGTCGCCGGTGTGTTCGCCTTTCTGGGATTCGACCCCTACCCGTCTACGATAGGTGACAATGCCGAATTCGTGATCCTCTCCAGGTCCGTCCTCGCGGGCAAGGGCTTCTCTTACATAAACCATCCCGAGGAACGCCCGGCTACCAAGTATCCCCCGGGATTCCCGCTGATGCTGGCCGCCTGGGGCGCCTTTTTCGGGACGACCTTCGTCTCGCTCAAGCTCTTCGTCGCATTGACCTATGTCGGCGCGGTTGTGCTTACCTTCATTCTGGGGAGGCGCCTCATCGGAGACAATCTCGCGCTGGTGGCGGCGCTGATGGTCGCCTCGTCGTCGAGTTTCATAAGATACTCCCACACGGTGCTGTCCGAGATGCCGTATGCGCTCTTCAGCCTGGTGTTGCTCTATTTCGTGATGTACAGGCCGCCGGGCAGGCGCAGCCTCATCGCGACGGCGCTGCTCTGTGTGTGGGTCTATTACGTGAGGACCGTGGGCGGCACCCTCGTCCTGGCCGTGGCGGTGTATCACTTGCTCGAGACGAGGAGGAAATACGGTCTCATCCTCCTCGCCGTTCTCGTGACCGCGTCGGTAGCCTGGGCGCTCAGGAACTACGCCGCCGCGGGCGAGGGCAGCCGGTACCTGAGCGTCCTCATGAAGGTCGACCCCTATCACCCGCACAAGGGCGACATCGACCTCGCGGACCTCATCGTCCGCATGGGCAGGAACCTGTTGGGCTACACAAGCGAGCTGATAGCCTACACGGTTCTCCCGTCGTATCACGTCCATGTGGCCGGCGCCGAGGTCTCGCTCCTGCGCAACCTCGTCTCCGTCGGGGTCGTGGCGTTCGCCGCGGTCGGCGGCTACACGCTTCGCCGCAAGGCCGTGGTCGTCAACCTCTACCTCCTGCTCTACTTGCTCGCCTATCTCATCTGGCCGGACGTCTGGATGAGCGATCGGTTCATGATCCCGATCGCGCCGCTCGTGGCCATATACGCCGTCCAGGGGATATACCGCGTATGCACGCTCGCCGGACTGCCGCGGAGGGCCGCCGTCGCCGCCTGCATAGCCGTGATGCTGACCAACGCATATGCTCTCAAGCTATACGTCGCGCGTGAGAGGGGCTACATGCCGCTCTGGGCCAACTACATCCAATGCGCCTTGTGGAGCGCGCGCAATACGAGACCGGACGACATCTTCATCTGCCGCAAACCCTTCTTCTTTTACATCTTCTCGGACCGCAGGACGGTCTCGTATCCGTTCACCCCCGACAAGGAGAAGATGAAAGACTACTTCAGGGAATCGGGGGCCGACTACGTGGTCGTGGACTACTTCGGCGGGCCGGGGTCGAGCACGACCGAGTTATACCTTTTGCCGGTGCTGGTAGATATGCTAGATTCCATCAAGACGGTCTACTCGACCGGTGAGCCGCTCACCATGGTCGTCAGGCTCAACGTCGGGAGGAAGGAACAAGGCAGGTGACAGCCGGGCTCAGGATTCTCATGCCGAGCATCTACTTTCCGCCGAGGGTGGGCGGGATAGAGAGCCACGTGTACTACCTCGCGCGCGAGCTCGTCAGGCGGGGCCACGGCGTCCACGTGGTGACGACGCATACCGAGCCCGGGTCGCCGTGGAAGGAGACGGTGGACGGCATCGAGGTCACGAGGCTGATGTCGTTCGGCAAGCATTTCCTCGGCTGGTCGCTGGGCAGCTTGTCCTCGGTCCCCGAAATCGTCCGCCTGGCCGGGCGCTGCGACATGATACACTGTCATACGTTCGCCTCCGCGCTCGGAGGAACGGCCGCCGCGCTGTTGTACGGCCGCCCGCTGGTCGTCACCGTGCATTCGTCGCATTTCCTCAAGCTGGCCCGGCATCCCGTGATGCGGCAGGTGATGAGAATCCTGCTGGCCAGGGCCGGGGCGCTGCTCTCGACGAGCGTGGAGATAGACGAGGTCGTGCGGCGCATGCTGCCCGGCGCTTACACCGTGCCCATAGTCAACGGCATCGACACGGAGACTTTCAAGCCCTCCGCCGCGCGCCTCGAGAGGCCGCCGGGTGTGTTCGTCATAGTCTGCCCGAGGCGCCTCGTAGCCAAGAACGGCGTCGAGTACCTCGTGAGGGCGCTCCCGCTCGTGAAGCGCGAGATGCCCGTCAAAGTCTATCTGGCCGGCGACGGCCCGCTGAGGCGGCGCCTGGAGGAGACGGCCGCGAGCCTCGGAGTCGGGGGCGACATCGAGTTCATGGGTTCGGTCGAGAATGCCGGGATGCCCGGAGTCTACTCGTCGGCCGACCTCGTCGTCATCCCGTCCCTCATCGAGGCGACTTCGAGCCCTGGAGGCCATGTCGTGCGGGCGAGTCGTCGCCGCCTCCCGGGTCGGTGGTCTTCCCGAGATAATCGACGACGCCACGGGCATACTCTTCGAGCCCGGGTCGCCCGAGGCCGTAGCGGAGGCCGTCATCAGGGCCGCCCGCGACTTCGACCGCGAGGCCGTAGGCCGGGCCGCGAAGGAGAAGGTGGTCGCCAACTGGAGCATACAGAGCATGGTCGATGTCCACATGGACATATACGCCAGGGTCATGGCCGGGGGCCGGCGTGCTTAAGGCGGCGATCGTAGTCGGCACGAGGCCCGAGGCCATCAAGATGGCCCCGATAGCGATCGAG
>JALGWA010000102.1 GCA_025774425.1 bacterium | reverse complement strand
CGGGCGTGCAGAAGCCGCATTGGATCGCGCCTTCGTCGATGATGGCCTGCTGCAGGGGGCTGAGGTTCCCGCCGGCCGCCTCGCCCTCGATTGTGCGCACCCGCCTTCCCTCGACCTCGACGGCGATCACGAGGCAGGAGTTGACGGGCCTCCCGTCGACGATCACCGTGCAGGCGCCGCATTCACCGCTTCCGCAGCCGTGCTTGGTCCCGGTCAGGCCGAGTCCCTCCCTCAGGGCCCGGAGCAGCGTCCAGTGGTCCTCGACGTGGACGCTCGCGGGCGCGCCGTTCAACATGAACCTCACCTCGCGCATCAGCCGCCCCCCCGCATCCTCTCGGCGACCAGGTCGAGTGCTTCCCCGACGAGGAGCTCGACCATGCTGCGCCGGTACTCGGCGCCCGCCCTGACATCGTCTATGGGCGCCACGGCTGCGAGGGCCGCCCTCACCGCGGCGCCCCTCACCGCCTCGACGTCCCCGACGTCCCCGGCGACCTCGACGAGGAGCGGTCGCTCCGCGACGGCGCCGAGGCCGAGCCTCAAGCCCCGCCCGCCGCCCAAGGCGGCTGCGACGCTCACCGTCGCAAGGTCATGGCCCCTGGTCCGCCGGCGCTTGACGAAAGCGGAAACGGTGTCCCCCGGCGGCGGCACGTCCACGGCCGTGATCACTTCGTCCACCCCCAGGCAGGTCCGCTTGACGCCCGTGAAGAACTCCCCCAGCGAGACCGTCCGCCGCCCGGAGGGCGATGCCGCGCTCACGGCGGCGCCGAGAACGAGGAGCGGCGGACCGAGATCGCACGCCGGCGAAGCGTTGGCTATGTTGCCCCCGACCGTGGCGCGGTTTCTCAGCTGATGAGTAGCGAGGACGGAAGCGGCGTCGCGGAGCGCGGCCATCCCCGGCGGCATGTCCTCGAGTTCGAGCAATTCGTTCACCGTAACGCAGGCGCCGATCGCGAGGCCGCCGTCGGCCCCGACCTCCAGGCGGCGGAGCTCGGGAATCGCCTTGACGTCGACCACGTGCTTCGGCGTGCAGTCCCCCTCTTTCATGCCGACGATGAGGTCGGTGCCGCCGGCGAGTATGCGGGCGTCGGGGGAGTTCCGCGCGAGCAGGTCGAGCGCCTGCTCTATCGTCTCCGCCTTGTGATACTGGAACCTAGGGAGCATACGCACCTGCCGCGTCCGGAATTGCTTGCATAAGAGCAGGCTCTAGGCTAAACTAAGTGACTCCCGGGTTCAAGCGTTTTCAGGCATGCGCGAGGCGCGCGACCTTCTAAGGAGATAGAGAAATGTCTCAGCTCGAAGAGATCCTGAGACCTCCCGAGAAAGACCTCCCGCCCTACCCGGCCAAGTACATCGTGCTGGCCAGCGGCGAGAGGATGGTCATCAGGCAGGCGAGGCGCGAGGAAGTGCCCATACTCCTGCCCGATGTAGCCGCCCTGACCACGGTCGACCGCGATTACTACGACATCGTCGCCGCGCGGACCTATGCCGAGCTCCTCGGTTGGCTGAGGCACCGCGTGAGGGACGAGTACTGCCTGGTCGGACTCGTCGACGGCGTGCTCGTCGGCCTCGTCAACGGCCGCTCGCTCAGCCCCAGGATCGGGGTCAGCTACCACACGATAGCCATGAGGCGCGGCCTCAGGGTGGGCGCCCACCTGTTCGCGGCCAAGATGGAGTATCACATCGAGTACCTGAACCAGCAGGAAGTCTACATCGTCGCCGAGAGCCCCATCGGCTTCCGCAGGTGGATGATAGAGTACGGCCTCGAGAAGCGCCCGCAGGTCCACCACGAGCTCGGCGGCGTGATGTCGTGGGCGCTGACCCGTGATCTCTATTTCGAGGCCAAGGACAGGCTGGTCGTCGGCGAGAGACCCGTGCCGGACGATCTCATGGAGAAGGCGAAGGTCATAACTCCCGTCGAGGAAGACGTGCTGATCAAGCAGGTGACCGCGAGGATAAGGCAGGCCGAGGGTTGAGGGACACATACATAATCGGCGTCGGAATGACCAAGTTCGGGAGGGCCGGTGACTGGACCCTGATCGACGTGCTCGAGTACGCGGCCGCGCGGGCCCTCGAGGACGCCGGTCTCGGGGAGAACGTCGAGAGCGTCTTTGTCGCGAACATGGGTGCGGGCATCTTGAACCGCCTCTCGGGCCTGGGATCGGCCATGGTCGACAGGCTATGCCTCTTCCCGGCCGCGGCCGAGACCGTCGAGAACGGGCCGGCCTCCGGCGGCTCGGCCGTCAAGATAGGCGCCATGGCGGTGGGCTCGGGGGCCGTCGACACGGCCCTCGTCGTCGGCGGCGAGGTCATGCGCGCGGTGACGGGCTGGGAGGCCACGGACTTCGTCGCCACCCTGACCCACCCCGAGGCCGAATACATCTACGGCGTGACCCTGCCCGCCCTGGCGGGCATGTTCGCACGGCTCTACATGGACAAGTACGGCGTCACGCCCGAGCATCTCGCAATGGTGGCCATCAAGAACCATGAGAACGCCATGAAGAACCCCGACGCCCACATACAGCAGACGGTGACCATGGAGGGACTGCTCCACAGGCCCGAGGCCGTGGTCAACAACCCCTACGTCGCCGAACCCTTGCGCATGTTCGACTGCTGCCCGGTGAGCGACGGCGCCGCCGCGGTCGTGCTCTGCTCGCGGGAGGTCGCGGAGAGATCGGGGAAGCCCCTGGTCAGGATCGCCGGCTTCGGCCAGGCCACCGACACGCATGCCGTCCACGAGCGCGAGGACCCGACCGAACTCGCAGCCGTCAGGACCGCCGCGGAGCGCGCCTTCGCGATGGCCGGGCGCAAGCCGGCCGACGTCGATGTGGCCGAGCTGCACGACGCATTCACCATACTCGAGATCGCCCAGAGCGAAGAGGCGGGTTTCTTCGAGAGAGGGACGGGCCATATCGCGCTCGAGAAGGGCGAGACGAGGCCCGGCGGCAGGCTCCCCATCAACGTCTCGGGCGGGCTCAAGGCGCGGGGACATCCGGTCGGGGCGACGGGCGTCGCCCAGGTCGTCGAGATCGCACGCCACCTCCGGGGCGAGGCGGGCGAGCGGCAGATCGAGAAGCCGCGGGTGGGGTTCACGTGCAACTTCGGCGGCTTCGGCAACAACGTCGTCTGCTTCGTGCTCGAGAGGGAGGGCTAGGCGATGACCGCATTCACGGCGTCCGTGTGCAGGAGTTGCGGCGCGGTGGCTTACCCGCCGCGCAGGCGCTGCAGGGCATGCGGCAAGACGGGCTCGGACCCGGTCCCCCTGGAAGGGAAGGCGACGCTGGTCACCTTCACCCGCGTCTACAACCTGTCGCTGGCCTTCGAGGAGCGCTACATAACCGTGGGCATCGTCGAGTTCCAGAGCGGCGCGCGGGCGCTCGGACGGCTGGCCGTGGACGAGCCCGAGATCGGCATGGAACTCTCGTGCTACGTCGCCCCGGTGCGCACCGTCGGCTACGAGACCTACGAGGGTCTCTGGTTCGAGCGGCCCGGCAGCCCTGCCGCCTGATTCCCGGACCGGCACATTCCGACTCCGTGAACAACGCCGAGCGTCGTCACCGGGCCGATGTTCGCCGCACCTCGGCCAATCCCGCCGGAAGGTGCAAAGGAGCGACGGTCGTCGGGAAGGCATGCGCCGTGCCCGCCCGGCCCACTCCCCTAGCCGATCTTCTGGTCGAAGTTCCTGAGGTAGTGCTTCCCGCCGAGGTACTCGACTTCGAGCAGCAGGCCCTCGCTCAAGAGGTGCTCGACGACGCTCCATCCTTCGCCCGAGCGCTCGAGAAGGTCCCTCACGCCCGCCTCGGGCATGGGATGCACCGCCGAGATGCTGAGAATGTCCGCACGCGCGTTCCCCGTCGAGGCGAAGGGATCGCCGGAGTAGCCGAGCATGATTTCGGCGGGGATCCCGCTCTCGGCGAACGCCTGGTAGGCGAGGTTCACGGCCCGGGCGGCCGCCGGTCTCACCGAGCCCAGGGCCGGGGGGCGGGTGGGGACGCCTACGTATGCCTTGACGGGACCTATGTCCCGGACATGCGAAGCGATCGCCCTGATCTCGTCCTCGCCGTCGTTGTAGCCGTCGAGCAGCATCGTCTCGGTGACGAGGTCGCCCGTGAACTCCCTTGCGAACCCGACCATTCCATCCCGGATCGCCGGCAGCGAGAGATCCCTGTGGGGCCGGTTGAGCCTGCGCCACACGCCAACGGAGGCGGCGTCGACCTTGAGCGAGACCCAGTCGGCGCCGGCGAGGTCCCTTCTCACGTCCGGCAGGTGGAGCAGCGTCGCGTTGGTGATGACCGCGATCCTCGCGCCCAGCGGCTTGATGAGGTCGATTTCCTCCCCGAGGTTGACATCCAGCGTCGGCTCGCCGTCGGGCACGAAACTGACGTAGTCCACCCCCTCGCCCGCGGAGCCGAAGGCGTCCAGCCGTCTCGCGACCTCGTCGCGGATACGCCGCGGCTCGTAGAACGCCCGGCGCTCCACCTCTATGCTGCCGGTCACTCCTATCTGGCAGTAGACGCACGAGTAGGTGCAGACCTTGGGCGGGATGTTGTTGACACCCAGACTGCGCCCCAGGCGCCGCGAAGGCACCGGACCGAAGACCAGGGCTGTGGGCACGTCTTTTTCTGACATGGAACGAATCCGCGGCGAAACCGCCGCCGGCTAGGGCCCCTGCCCGCCTGCCGCCTTGCAGATCACTATCTGCTTTGGACTGTCCCCGCGGAACGGGGATTCGTCGTAATCGCCGTACTTGCTCTCGATTTCGAAGCCGTTGTACTTGACGACGGCGTCCAACTCCTGCGGAAACCACATCCTGCAGATGAGATCGGAACGCTCGGTGCGGCCGTCGGGCAGCCTGTAGTAGAGCCGAACCGTGTTTATCTGGGTCGCCGGGTCATAGACATTGCTCTCGGTTATCTCGATCCTCCCGCCCCCGTCCGGGTCGTCGTACGATGAATGCGGGTAGCGCTTCGACGGGTCCCTCAGCAGGATGTCGAGCCTCGGGTTGAAGACGTCGAGCGCGAAGCGCGAGTCCTCGCGCATGTGCCTCCTAACGCATCGCAGGCACGCCTCAAGATCCTCGAGGGTCTCGATGTGATTCACGGAGTTGTCGGGGATGAAGATGAACGAGTAGGCCCCGCCGAGGTCGAAGTCGCGGAAGTCGGCCTCCACCCAGCCGATGTCCACGCCTTGCGCGGCCGCCTTCCTCCGGCCCTGGTTCATCATGGAGGCGCTGATGTCGAGGCCGGTGACGCTGTGGCCCGCCCTCGCCAGCGGGATGGTTATGCGGCCCGTGCCGCATGCGAGTTCGAGAACGGGATCTCCGTGCCTGCGCACCTGCCTCTCCCAGAAGGCGATGTCGTTCTCGGGATGCATCTCCCTCGAATCGTAATGCCGCCCGTCGTAGTAGAACAAGTCCCCTCCGATACCACGGTGCCAGGTCGCGTTTTGCCCGACCGAGGGCGACGCCCGTCCCGCCTAAGGGGATCGGCTCACAAGGAGAGGGCCGCGGTCATGTGCATTCCGGGACCCGACCCCATGCCGCTAGAAGCCGAAGGTTACGCCCCCGCTCAACATGGAGATATGCTCGGCGTCCTCTATCTCGAACTTCTCCCATTCCAGGCGAAGCGCTATCATCAGGATGGAAACATCCGCGCCGAGCCCCCACATGAAATCGGACCCCGTGTCCTCACCGGCCTCGCCGCCTTCCTCGGTCTTGCTGGTCCACCAGAAGTAACCGGCCTTGCCCCACAGGTGGGCGACGCCGAGGGGGACTATGCCCATCGCCTCGACGTCCCAGCCCGAGGTCTCGGCCCCGTACACGACATCCTCGAAGCTGTCGCTCACGGAGCCGAGGTCCCGGAAACCGCCCTCCAAAGAGAGAAAGGGGATCAACTTGTAGCCGCCGAAGACCTTCCAGGCGAAATCGGCGCCGCTGATCTCCAGATCCTCGATATCGATGTCTTCCCAACTC
>JALGWA010000101.1 GCA_025774425.1 bacterium | reverse complement strand
TCTTCCGAAGCCGTGATAAAATAAGCGGCGAATGCCAGGGGATGCTCCTGCACCTGGAAAGGCCGTGGCGGCGAAAGGGACGGCCGTCGGCGGCAGCGGAGTGTCCCTCTGGGGGTGGATGCGACGGCCGCTTGGTCGGGACCGGGAGGGTCACGGCGGGTGGACCCGGGGCATCCGCTTCCGCGCGACCTGAAACCTGAAAGGAGCGCCCACAATGCGGTACTGTGCCTTGCTCGTTGTCCTGTTTGTTGCTCTCGTAGTCGCGGCGGCGCCGTCGGACACTTCCGCCGTCCAGGGCGTGAAGGCCCTCGTCGATGCGGACCATTACGGTCAGGGGGAGTACGCCGGCTACCGCGCGCCCGTTCCCGCCCGGCGATACCCCGATTACGCCAACCGCCCGGCGATTACGGCCGGCCAGGCGTACCTGGTCCCCGACACGCTCCGGGCGACGCTCGAGGCCGGCCAGTCGGTGGAGGAGCACAAGGTGCTCTATCTGCCTGAGGACGTGGCGCCGGCGAAAGGCGACATACTCTTCTCCTTCGACATCACCGGAAGCATGGGAACCGCGATTGCCGAAGTCAAAGCCAACGCCTCCGCCATAATGGACTCGGTGAGGGCGCTCATTCCCGACACGTACTTCGGCGTCATGTCGCATCAGGACTATCCGGCTTTTTACGACCATTGCGGCTACGCCGAGGCCTATGGCAACCCGGATGTCGGCGACTCTCCCTACATGCTTGACCAGCCGCTCACCGGGGATCTCGGCGCCGTGCACGGCGCCATCAGCGCCCTCACGCTCGGTGACGGGGCCGACGGACCCGAGTCATACAGCCGCGTTCTCTACGAGGCCACGGCGGATGCGGCCGTCGGATGGCGTGACGGCTCCACCAAGATGGTCATACTCTGGGGTGACAACGTGCCCCACGATTGCGACTACGCGGCCTGTATCGGGGGCAGCGGATCCAAGGGAGGCGATCCGGGTCGTGACGGGATCATAGGAAACGGCGACGACCTCGAAATCCTCGACGTCGTCACCGCGATGGCCCTTCAAGACATTGTGCTTCTCGCGATGTACAACGGCCTGTCCGCGACCAATCTCAGGTTGTGGAACTGCTATGCGAGGAGAACCGGCGGCGAAGCCTTCGAGGTCAACCCCGACGGCACGATTCCCGGCGGCGAAGATCTGCCCTCATATATCGCGAATATCATCAGGGAGCAATTCACCCAGATAGACGTGATGACGCTGGAGGTCTGCCAGCCCGAATTCGCCGGCTGGCTGACCGGCGTCAGCCCGCCCGCTTATTACGACATCACGCTGGACGAGCCGCATGAGCTCGACTTCGACATAGTCATCACCGTCCCGGAGGGCACACCTCCGGGGCTCTATTGCTTCGACATCTGCGCCGTGGGCGACGGCGCCATATATGCAACGCAGAATGTCTGCATAAGGGTGCTGCCCGGCGGGTGCATCGACCTCGAGATCGGCTGCGTGGAGGACGCCGGCTCCTACGAGATCGTGGAAGTGCCTGTGTACGCGGGAGACCTCTCGGACTGGGGCGTAACCGGCGTGGAAGTCGAAATCTGCTGGTGCGATACGCCCCCGGACTTCCTCACCTTCGAGAGCTGCCGGCCGGGAACGCTCGTGACCGATGCCGGCTGGACGGAGTACACCTGCGAACGCACCGGTGACTTCTGCGTCACGTTCCGCGCCGGCGGCGCCGAGGCCCTGGCGGGATCCGGCCCGCTCTTCTACTTGGACTTCTACATCGGCTCGGGCCCCGCGCCCTGCCAGTGCTGCAGCCTCACGTTCGGCGATATCGTCATGAGCGCCGGCCAGGCGCCGATGCCCGTGTGTCCCGTGGATTGCGAAATATGTATGGCCTCATGCAGCGTCGAGGGTTATGTCTACAACTGGTATTGCGAGGAGAACGCGGAAGTGGTACGCACTCATCCGATCGAGGGCGCCGACGTCGTTCTCACCTGGTGCGGAACGCCTTTGGGCGCGCGCGTCACCGACGGGGAGGGCTATTACCTCTTCGACTGCCTCCCGCCGGAAGTCGAGTGCCCTTACTGCGTGACGGCCGACAGCGACCCTGTGCCCGGCAACATCAGGGCGTATGACGCGTCATTGATTCTCCAGTATGCGGTGCACGCGCTCGACCTCGAGGACTGCGGATTGGAGACGAGCGGCGGCACCGTGTACCCTCAGCAGGTCGCCGGTGACGTCAGCTGCGACGGGACGCTGGGGGCGTTCGACGCATCCTTGATTCTGCAGTATGTAGTCCATGCCATCGACTCGTGGCCCTGCGGGTACTTCTGGAAGTTCGTGAGCAGCGACGAGCCCTGCGACTGGGGCTGCGACAAGCGCGTCGATTTCATGGGTGTCTTGCTCGGCGACGTCTCCGGACCGCTCGGGCCGGCGCTGGGTGACCCGCCGAAGGTGCCGGTGTGGCTCGGTGTGCCCACGCATTACGATGAGTACGTCGAGGTGCCAATCAGGATGAGGGGTGGGTCGGACATATGCTCGGCGGAGTTCGAACTCCTCTTCGACCCGGATGCACTGGAGGTCGACGGCGTGGCCGCCGTGGGAGTCGTCGACACCTTCATGCCGGCGTGGAACGTGGTCGACGGCAACAGGCTGCTGGTCGCGGTGGCCGGCAATGAGTGCGTCAGCGGCTCCGGCAGGATAGTCGTGGTCACGTTCAAGAAGAAGTTCCTGCCCATGCCGGTCGCCGAGTTCAGGGTCGAGCTCTCGAAGGCGCTCTTCAACGAGGGCGTGCCCGAAGCGCTCATCGGGGACAAGGACTGGAAGGGCGAGGTGCACGGCATCACGCTCGGGCCCGTCTCGCCCAACCCGTTCTCGGCCGGGACCGTCATCGGCTTCAGCCTGCCATCGGCCGCGGCCGTGAGGATGGATATATACGATGTGACGGGGCAGCTGGTCCGTACGCTGTGCGACGAGTACGCCTCCGCCGGGACTCACGCGATCGGCTGGGACGGCACGGATTCCTCCGGCGGCAAGGTCGCCAGGGGCATCTACTTCGTGCGCATGGCGGCCGGCGACTTCCGGGCCTCGGAGAAGATCGTGCTTCTCAAGTAGGCCCGTACCGAGGGGATTGGAACGGGGGCCTGCGCCCGGTGCACAGGCCCCCGCGCTCGTTTCACGCATCGCGGCCCGAATCGTCTGCAGGGCGCGCCCGGCACCTCGTGGCTAGGCGCTTGCCGCATTTTTGCTAAATCATGGCAATATCCGTTTTGACACAATTCACTATATCTGATATACTGGCGCCGTTTGTTGCGGGGTTCGGGCCGTGCGGGCTCGGCGGAGACCGTCGCCCGTTCCCAGACAGGGAAACAGACAGACCTCTCTTTCCGCGGCGTGGGGCAAAGAAAGGAGGCGGGCCGTGGTCACCTCCCGCCGGAGGGGCTGTCAGGCATAGTGAGACTGATCAGGATGTCAACAAGGAGGTACGAGGCGATGCTTCAGAGAGGGATGTTGTTGCTGGCCGTGATCGCCGCCGGTTTTGCCATGCCGGCGCTTGCAGCTGAGCACGGCGGCCGGCTCGACGACTGCATTCACGTCCGGATCGACGACCTGCTCGCGAATCCCGGCGAGGATGTCATGGTTCCGGTCCATATCTCGGATGTTACGGGCTGGGGCGTGATGGCGTTCGAGATGGAGATCTGCTGGTGCGACGTGCCGGCGGGCCTCATCCAGTTCGAGGGGTGTGATCCCGGCGAGGTATTCTTGAATTCGGGCTGGCCCATGGGCGGGTGCGGCGTATGCGGTCCCAACTGCGTGAATGTCGCGGCGGCCGGCGCGACGCCGCTCGTGGGCGGCGGCATTCTGTTTTATCTCAAGTTCCACGTGAGCGCGAACGCGAAGCCGTGCATGTGCTGTGACATCCGGTTCACCGATGTCAGTCTGTACGATCCGGAGTCTCCGCTCAACGTGTGCGCCGAGGACGGCAAGGTCTGCATCGAGTGGTGCGACGTCAGGGGAAACGTCTGGGCGTGGTACTGCAGGTACGACGACTGCGGCAATCCCGAGCTCACCCGCCCGCTGGCGGACGTGCGTGTGCACCTGTATCGGTGTCAGGAAGACGTGGCGACGACGTATACGGATGATGCGGGGCGTTTCGCCTTCGAGTGCCTGCCGCCGATCGCCCCTCCCGGCGAGAAGGACGTATGTCCTTACTGCGTGGACATAGACTTCTGTGCGGTGCCGCGCCGCATGATCACGGCTTTCGACGCGGCGCTCGTCCTCAAGCATCTCGTGTGCTCGGATGATCTGACGTGCTGTCCCATCTTCCAGTGCGGCGATTGGGTGTATCCGCAGCAGGTGGCCGCGGACGTCAATTGCACGAATGTCATCACGGCGTACGACGCTTCCCTGATTCTGCAGTACGTCGTCGGCATGATTCCGGGCTTCCCTTGCCCCGACATGTGGGTCTGGTATTACATGTTGTGCACCAACTGCGAGTACACGTGTCCGGCCGGTTTCGGCATAGTGGGCGTCCTCAAGGGCGACGTGTCCGGCTTCTGCTATCGGGACGGCCCTCTCGGCGCGGACGCCCTGCCGGAGATCGCCCTCGGTGTGCCCAGGCACTTCGGGGACTACGTCGAAGTGCCGGTGAGCGTGAGGAATGCGTCCGGAATCTACTCCGCGCAGTTCGAGGTCGACTACAATAAGAGGGATTTCGCGGTGATCGGCGTAGAGGCGGCGGGCCCCGCCGCCGGCTTCATGACGGCGTTCAACGCGGACGGCGGCCGGCTGCTGGTCGCCATGGCGAGCTCTTCGAGCTTCAGCGGCAACGGCGACATCGCCGTCATCACGCTGAAGAAGAAGCATACACCCGTGCCGTCGGCTTCGACCCGCATGCAGGTCGCCAGCGCCCTCTTGAATGAGACGGCGCCGGTGATAGACAACGAGCCGCGGAGGGCGGAGATCGTGCGATTCGCGCTTGGCCCCGTCTCGCCCAACCCGTTCACCGAGACGGCTGCGATCACCTTCAGCGCCCCGGCTGCGGCGGCGGTTTCCATCGGAATCTACGACGTCAAGGGCCGGCTCGTGCGCACCCTGCAGAACGGGCCGGTATCCGCGGGCGTCCACCAGGCGGCTTGGGACGGCCGCGACGACTCCGGCGCCGAGGTTGCGAGGGGAGTGTATTTCTGCCGCATGAGCGCCGCCGGCTTCAACGCCACCGAGAAGGTGGTGCTGCTCCAGTAGTGGCGGTGCGCGTGCCGCTGCGGTAGAGGGGGGCACGGTCCGCGAGGGCGTGTCCCCCTTTCCCTCCGCTAAATCTTACGGAGCGGCGCCGGGTTCGGTCGTCCGAGGACGCCCGAGGTCCCGGGTTCCTGTTCGAGCCGGGCCCCGGCGGCCGCGATGATCCTGTGGGTGGAGCGGCGGTTTCCCGCCAGGCTTTCGAACTACAAGAGATTTGACAAGAACACATTCTTCTGATATACTGCACGCGAAGATTGTGAGAAGCAGCTGGGGCGCATGCGGAAGCAGGTTCCTACTGGCTGCGGGAGTCCGGCCTCGGAGAGGCCCAGAGCATATTCCACTGCGCGTGGGGCGAAGAAAGGAGGCGATGTGCAGTATTTCCCCATGGCATCATTTTACAGGAGCTTCATTTCCACAGGAGGTAGGTGTGACTATGCGACGACTGTTGGTTGTTTTGGCGGCGGTGCTCGTAGCGGGCTCGGTTGCCGCGCCGGCGTTTGCAGCTGAGCACGGCGGCCGGCTCGACGACTGCATCCACGTCCGGATCGGCGGCCTGCTCGCGAATCCCGGCGAGGAAATCATGGTTCCAGTCTATATCTCGGATGGTACGGGCTGGGGCGTGATGGCGTTCGAGATGGAGATCTGCTGGTGCGACGTGCCGGCGGGCCTCATCCAGTTCGAGGGGTGTGATCCCGGCGATGTGTTCTTGAGTTCGGGTTGGTCCATGGGCGCATGCGGCATGTGCGGTCCCAACTGCGTGAATGTCGCGGCGGCCGGCGCGACGCCGCTCGTGGGCGGTGGGATTCTGTTTTAT
>JALGWA010000100.1 GCA_025774425.1 bacterium | reverse complement strand
CCTGTGGGGCGAGACGCCGGGTGGTAAACGTGCTGTGGAAAAATTGTGGAAAAACGGAAGCCAGGCGGGGGAGAGAAGATAGCCCGCCGGCATGCGCCCGCCGGGCCCCCGGGAGAAGGAGATGAGGCGCAAGACGGCGGCCGCCAATACCCCCGGGGACGGCGCTCACGGGAAGGAGGGTGCGGACTCCAGCCCTCAGCAAAAGCCACCGCGAAGCCCAACGGGGCCGTCGCCCTCTCACCGAAACGACAACGGGACCGGCTCTCGATGACGGATGTTCGATCGCAGTCCTGATCGCCGAGGGCGGCGCAAGGCACGGTAGTCGGTTATAATGCCCGTAAGGAAGCACTGCCGTAGAGATGCCACGTCGGGCGTCCACCTGATGCGAAGCCGCCGCAGCGCGCGAGGGAGGTTACCACGAGTATCGCACAGAGACGGGACGTGTCTGCAAGACTGACGGGGAGGTCCGATGCGTTACGAGGAATCGCCGGATATCGTATACAATGAGACGGCGCATCTCTATGACCATCTGCCGCGGTACAGCCGACGTATGGACCGCGACTTCTACGTTGCGGAGGCCCGCGCGTGCGGCGGTCGCGTTCTGGAGCTCGGCTGCGGCACAGGCCGCGTCCTCTTGCCGATCGCGCGCGCGGGGGTATCCATCACCGGCCTCGACCTCGCCCGGGCCATGCTCCGCGTGCTCGAGGAGAAACTCGCTCGTGAGCCATCCGAGGTACGAGGGCGCGTGCGTCTGGTCCTGGGCAGGATGGAGGAGTTCGACCTCGGCGAGGAATTCGCGCTCATCACCACGCCCTTCCGCAGCTTTCAGCACCTCCTGGGAGTGGACGTACAGCTTGCCTGTCTGGAGCGCGTACGACGACACCTCGCCCCGGCGGGACGGTTCATACTCGACGTCTTTAACGTCGATCGTGAAGTCCTGTGCCGTGCGCCGGACAAGGAAGAAGTGGAGGACGTGCCGGAGGTCGAGGTTCCGGATGGTTCGCGTCTGCGCCGCACGTCACGCGTTGCGGGGCTCCACCATACCGAACAGTACATGGACCTGGAGATGTTCTACTACGTCACCGCGCCTGACGGACGTACCCGGAGATATGTCCAGGCATTCAAGTGGCGGTACTTCTTCAGGTTCGAGCTCGAGCACCTTCTGGCGCGGAGCGGATTCCGGGTTGAGGCCGTCTACGGGAACTACGACCGTTCCCCTCTGCGCGACGACTCGCCAGAGATGATATTCATAGCCGCAAAGGCATGAGGGATATGCTTGGTGTTACACAGTTGCTCGTTTGCGATCCGGTTTCGCTCGGGCCCATATGAAAGTCCGAGCAGACTGCCCCTCACGTCCGGATGACCTCATGCGAATGTATCATGAGGAGAAACACGGCACCGGAGCCGCCGCGCAACGCGGTCGCCGGCCGAACGGGCGTTCTGAAGACGGGGCAGCGTTTTCGACCGCACTGACCACACAGAGGGGGTCGTAGCAGATGGGATCAGCGTCACTTCGCGGAACGTCGCCGGAAAGCCTCGTGGCGGCGTGCTCTTACCTGCATGGGCGCGGCTACGCCCTTTCAACGAGCGGCAACGTGAGCATCCGCTGCGGAGACAGGATTTGCATGACCACCACCGGCATCCCGCTGTCCGACGTCAGGTCGGACAACCTTGCCTGGGTGGACCTTGAGGGAAATCCGCTCAACAAGGTGCCGCCCACCAAGGAGGTCGCCCTTCACCTCGCCGTTTACGCCCGACGCCCGGACGTCGGTGCGGTGATTCACGTCCACACCACTCACGCCATAGCCGCATCGGCCTTGCTGCGCTCCGGCGACGAGTCTTACCTTCCGGCCGTTACCCCTCCCTTCGTCGTTTACGCGGGCCGGGTGCCGGTCCTTCCCTATTACCCCCCGGGAAGCGCCGAGCTCGCGGCGGCCGTGGGCGGAAGATGCACCGACTCCGCAGTCCTCCTGCAGAATCACGGGATGGTCGTCTTCGCAGAGAATCTCCGGGATGCCGTTCATGTCGTCGAGGAGGTCGAGGAGAACTGTCGCCTCTGGCTCATGATACGCGACGGCGGGCGGCTTCTTTCCGCAGCGGAGGTGGACGGTCTTCTGGCCACGCACAGGCGGCGACCGCGCGGGGCACACTCGCCGTGAGGTACCGGATCGCGCCCCGGCACAACGGCGCGGGCGCCGCATCGCTCCAACCGTATGGCTCTACCGGGATTTCGGACGACATTCGGACAATCGCCAATCGCCCAGCCCGATCCCATCGTGGGTGCTGAGGGCTCCGGCCGGAACCTCCACCTTCCCGTCGCAGCCCGGTGAGCGGGCGAATTGCCGACCCGAAACAAATCCCTTATAATGTCACCCGTCCGGCGTCGCGCGAGGGAGGAAAGCGTCCCCTCATCCGACATCGGTAAACGGAGACCGCCTCGTGCGCGGCCGCACCCGACAGGGGTGCGCCTCTTCACGTGAATCCTCCGTGTTCAGGAGCCGCCGTTTGACCGATCACGAAAAACAACCTGCCATCCAGGGCCGGGTACGGGACCTTCGCATCGTCGACGAGATGAAGGACTCCTACCTGACCTTCGCAATGAGCGTAATCGTAAGCCGGGCCCTGCCGGACGTGCGCGACGGTCTGAAGCCCTCGCAGCGCCGCCTGCTCGTGGCGATGAACGACCTGAACCTCGGCCCCCGCGCCAAGACACGGAAGTGCGCCAAGATCGTCGGCGACTGCCACGGGAACTACCACCCTCACGGCGACGCGGCCATATACCAGACCCTCGCTCGGCTCGCCCAGGACTTCGTGATGCGATATCCCCTCGTCGAGGGCCAGGGCAATTTTGGGTCGATCGACGGTGACCCGCCTGCCGCCCCCCGCTATACCGAGGCCCGGATGAGCGCGGTCGCCGCGGAGATGCTCGCCGACCTCGGAGCCGAGACGGTGGACTTCGTGCCCAACTACGACGGGACCCGCCAGGAGCCGGTGGTCCTGCCCGGCCGCTTCCCGAACCTCCTCTGCAACGGATGCACCGGCATCGCCGTCGGCATGGCGACGAACATCCCACCCCACAACGTGCGAGAGGTCTGCGATGCGGTCGTCAAGTGCATCGACGAACCCGACGTGAGCATCCGGGACCTCAGCCAGATTGTAAAGGGCCCCGACTTTCCGACCGGCGGCCTCATCTGCGGACGGAACGGCATCAGGAGCGCCTACGGCACCGGCCGCGGGAGCATCGTCCTTCGCGGACGCTATCACATCGAGACCGGCAAGGGCGGTAAGAAGAGCATCGTCTTCACCGAGATTCCCTACGGCGGCAACCCCGACAGGATACTGCGCAAGGCCGCGGAGCTCATCAAGGCCGGCGTGGTGACGGGCGTCGCCGACCTGCGCAACGAAAGCGACCGGACCGGCACGCGACTGGTCTTCGAGCTTCGCAAGGGCGACAACGAACACGTCGTCCTGAACCAGTTGTTCAAACACACCCCCCTCCAGGATACCTTCGGCGCCAACATGATCGCTCTCGTGAAGGGCCAGCCGCGCACGCTCAACCTGAAGGAACTCGTCACGCTCTACATCGAGCACCGGCGCGAAGTGGTCACCCGCCGCACGCGCTATCTGCTCCAGCGGGCCCGCGACCGGGCGCACGTCCTCGAAGGACTTCTCATCGCCCTCGACCACATCGACGAAGTCATTGCCGTCATACGCGGATCGAAGGACACCGAGACGGCTGGCCGCAGGCTGATCGAGCGCTTCGAGCTGACCGAGCGGCAGGCCAAGGCCATCCTCGACATGCGACTGGCCCGGCTCACCGGCCTGGAGCGTGCGAAGATCGAAGAGGAGCACGCCGAACTGAAAAAACGCATCGCCGGCTACGAGGCGATCCTCGGCGACGAGAAGCTGCTCATGGACGTGATCCGGGAGGAGACGCTCGAGATCCGCGAGAAGTTCGGCGACGCACGACGCTCCCAGATCGTCTCCGAGGTCGGCGATTTCGACATGGAAGACCTCATAGCCGAACAGACGGTCGTCGTCACCGTCAGCCACGCCGGCTACATCAAGCGCCTTCCGGTCACCTCCTATCGCCGACAGCGACACGGCGGCAAGGGCATCACCGGCGCCGACCACAAGGAGGGCGACTTCACAGAGCATCTCTTCGTCGCAAGCACCCACGCCTACATCCTATTCTTCACCGACCTCGGGCGCGTCTACTGGTTGAAGGTGTACGACATCCCCGAGATGGGCCGCACCGCGAAGGGCCGGTCCATCGCCAACATCCTCCAGCTCCGCCCCGAGGAGCGGATCACCTCCTTGCTGCCCGTACGGGACTTCGAAGAGGGCGACCTCTTCATGGCCACCGAGCGGGGCCTCATCAAGCGTACCGCGCTCCGCGACTACAGTCGCCCGAAGCGGAGCGGCATAATCGCGCTCAGGCTGAACGAAGGAGACCGGCTCATCGGCGTCAGGAGGATACTCCCGGGCCAGCAGGTGCTCCTCGTCACCCGCAACGGCATGGCCATTCGTTTCGCCGAGTCCGCCGTTCGCTGCATGGGCAGGGTAAGCCGAGGCGTCCGCGGCATCAGGCTGCGCGAGGGCGACGCCGTCGTGGCGCTTATCATCGCCGCGGAGGATGCCACCATTCTCACCATATGCGAGAACGGCTACGGCAAGCGGACCGCCATCTCCGAATACCGCCTCACCAATCGCGGCGGCAAGGGCGTGATCAACATAAAGACCACCGAGCGCAACGGTCGAGTCGTGGATGCGGTCGAGGTCTGCGACGAGGACGAAGTGATCCTCATGAGTCAGAACGGCATGACCATCCGCTCGCGCGTCAGGAACGTCCGCGTCATCGGACGCGCCACGCAGGGGGTCCGCGTCATCCAGCTGGCCGAGGGAGACAAGCTCGTTGCCGTCGCCCGGATCCCCTCGGAGAAGGAAGAGGCCGCAGTAGTCAGCGAAGCGGCCGCCGGCGAACCCCACTCGCCGACGACAAAGGTCGAAGCCGGCCGGCCCGAAGGGTCACACTCCGCGGAAACGCGAGACATAGCGCCATCTTGACCGCCTCATCCGCGATCGCCGGCATCTCTCGCAATGACCGGTGGGAGGTTTGAAACGCGACACAGCATGTGCTAAGCTGATTCGAATTGAGGGGGTGTAGCTCAGCCTGGCAGAGCACATGATTTTTAATCATGTGGCCGTGGGTTCGAATCCCACCACCCTCACCAGGACCAATGCAGAACGCTGAACGAAGAGCCAGGCAAGAATGGCGATCGATCGCCCGAGAGACCGTGGCTTGTTCTGAACTCTGCGATCTTCATCCTGCGGTCCCAATTCTCACGGCCCCATCGTCCAGCGGTTAGGACACCAGATTTTCGATCTGGCGACGGGGGTTCGAGTCCCCCTGGGGTCACCAGCACGAAGCCCTTGCGGATATTGACTTTCTTCAATATTCGCAAGGGTTTTCTCTTTGCCGCCCTTCTCGCCGTTCGGTCCCGCTGAGTCCCGCTCAGTCCTGCAAAACACCGGCTGTTGGCGCAAGTTTTGGCGCAAGCTTTCCGAGCGTTCACTTTCTAAACATGCGCCGCATCGGTGTGCTCATAGCGATTGCGGCCCAGAAATTCGGCCACCTGCTCGCCCATCGCCACCTTCAGCATACGCCTCGCGCCCGTCCGAGCGACCTCGTCAAGGCTCCTTCCGCGCACGTCGTCCAGAGAAAATCCCAAATCCGCGGTGGACATCTCCCCGATCTTTGTGTATCCTCTGCTCATCGGCGCTTCTCCTTTTCCATGAAGCCCTTATGTCATCATTCCTGCCGGCTTCAAGATTGGAAAGCGCCGTCCTTCACTCAACCCAATTTCCACCAACTTTGGGACGCGGCCGTGTCGGCCGGGTTCCTGTAGAGCGCCGATGTGATGCGGGCAACCCCATCATACGAGAGCTTGAGCGTCGTCACCGTGCTCGCGCCGTTCCTCAGGCCGACCCGGCTCCTGCGGCTCGGGCCGACGTAATTATACACCGCGCGGGCGGAGTTTCCAT
>JALGWA010000099.1 GCA_025774425.1 bacterium | reverse complement strand
AACCTCGAGAAGGCGCTCGAGCTCGATCCCAAGGCCGGCTCGGTCAGGTATGAGCTCGGCAGGGTGCTCATATACAAGAACGACCTGGACGCCGCCCTCGCCGAGTTCGACCAGGTGCTCGCCTACTACCGCGGCATCGGCAACCGCGAGGGCGAGGCGCGCGTCTTGAACGCCATGGCGGTCGCCCACCGGCGCAAGAACGAGATCCCGCAGGCCATCGAGTACCTCGAGTCGTCCATCGCGATCAAGGAGGACCTCGGCGACCGGCGCGGCATAGCGGCGAGCCTGGGCAACCTGGCGCTCATATACCAGACCGAGGGCGAGACCGACCGCGCCCTCGAGGTCTTGAATCGCGCCCTCGAGATCCGCAGGGAGATAGGCGACCAGGGAGGCATCGCCCACACGCTCAACAAGATCGGGCAGGTGTACCAGTCGCATGGAAAGTACGACGAGGCCCTCTTCCACTTCCAGAGAAGCTACGAGATCAGGAAGGACATCGGCGCCAAGCACCTCATGGCCTCGTCGCTTTCGGACATGGGCAACATATACGCCCTCATGGGCGACTATCGCAAGGCGGCGGAGATGGACTCGCTGTCGCTGGCGCTCCGGGTCGAGGTGGGCGACAAGCAGGGGGAGGCCATGAGCCTGCGCAACATCGCCGAGATCCTGATCAACCAGGGTCTGCACAAGCGCGCCAAGGCCAACCTCGACAGGGCCCTCGCCTTGGACAGGGAGAACGGCAACGAGCGCCTCATCGCCCGGGACTACCAGGCCTACGGCGGCTACTACACTTCCCTGGGCGTCATGGACAGCGCCCGGCATTACTTCGATCTCGCGCTCGTGATCCAGGAGGAGATGGGGGAGAAGCCTTCCCTGGCCGTCACGCTGGGCGGGCTCGGCGATGTCTATACGAAGACCGGGGACTACGCCGAGGCGCTGGCCGGCTACGAGAGGTCCTATGACCTCGCTCTCCAGACCGAGGAGGTCGAGGTCGCCGCCGGGGCGCTGATAGGGAAGGCCGACCTGTTCTGCGGGATCGGTCATCACGCCGGGCGGGACTCTGCGCTCACCGCGCTCGTCGATTTCGAGGACAAGGCGATGGGGGCCGAGACCAGGTGCCTCATCAAGCTCCAGAAGGGGAGGAAGTACCTGTCCGACGGCGAGGCCGAGAAGGCCGTCTCCGAGGTCGGGTGCGTGCTCGGCGGTGTCGGGCAGAGCCACGCCAAGGCGAGGATCGAGGCTGCGCTGCTCAGGGCCCGGGCCGAGAACCTGCGCGGGAACACCGCACGCGCCCGCGAGATGGCCGAGGACGCCCTGGCGGAGTGCCGCCGGCTGGGCTTCGGGGACACCGAGTGCGAGTGCCTGCGGGTGCTAGCCGCCCTCGCGCTGGCCGCGGGCGAGCCGGACCGGGCCCGGGGCCCCGCCGAGGAGGCCGTCGCGCTCTCGGAGGACCTGGGACTGGCCCGGGTCGAGTACCTCCTCCTCCACGGGGACGTCAGGAAAGCGTTGGGGGACACCGGCGGCGCCATGGATTCCTACAGGCTCGCCCTCGACGAGGCCGCCGGGACGCTCGACAAATGCCCGCCGCGGCTCCGCGAGCACTACATCCGATCGCGCGACCTTCCGCGCTATGCCGGCGAGGCGGCGGCCCTCCTGGAGGCGTCGGGCCGGCCGGACGAGGCCGCGGGCTATAAGGCCCGATTCGGCTTGCACTAGGGCACTCCCTGTGATACACTGATTTGCGAGTCCTAAAGTTATCGCTTTTGTTACTTTGGTGCGGCGGCAGCGGCTTGGTGCACTCGGCGGAAGCGCGAGCTGCGAGAGGGGCAGGATCATGAAAGCAAGACCATTGTACCTTCCGGTGTTATTCGCATGCTTGTCGCTTGCCGCGGCGGGCGCCGCGCGAGCGGACTTCGATCTCGTCGGCAGCATACCTGCGCCGGTGGGCGACTGCCCGCTGAGCGTGGTGACCGGCCTGGCGAGCGACGGTGAGAACCTGCTCGTCACGACGAGCAGCATGGGTTCGACCCGGGTATTTCTCGTCTCGCCCGCGACGGGCGAGGTCCTAAAGCGCGACCGGCTGACGGCGGGCATGATCCCTTGTCCCGGTTACTGCCCCCTGGTCGTCTCGGCCGCGTACGACGCCGATGGCGGGCGGTACTGGGTCGGCGACCTCGAGGGCAGGTTCACCGCCTTCAGGTGGGTCGCCGACGATGAAATAGAGGTGGAGACCTGTATCGGTCCCGTGGCGTTCCTGCACGGGGGCATCGAGTGGGCCGGGGATGACGCCCTCTACGCCCTGGACGCGTTGTTCCGGCGGCTCGTCGTCCTCGGAATGTCGGGTGAGGAGCTGGCGTCCTACGCCCTGCCCGAGATGGGCGTCCCGACGGCCCTGACGAGCGAGGGCGGCAACCTCTTCGCCGCCACCATGTTGGACGGTGTCATCTACGAGATGACCGGCCAGGCCGATCTCGTCCAGGTGCACGAGCTCATGGGCGGCGCGGGCGGCCTGTGCGGGTCCATGCTGTATGCAGCCGCCTTCCATGACGGCCTGCTGTACTTGAGCGGGCTCGGCGACTCGATCGGCATATTCGCGCCGGCCGGCGGCATAGTCATCCCCGAGGGCGACAGCGTGGCCGTCGGCGTCCCCGGCGAGCTCGAGTTCACCTTCGAATCGGTGGTCGATTCGGGGATGCTCTATGTCCATGAGGCCGAGGAGGACCCGTGCCCGGCCCCGCCGGGCGTGCATCTCTTCCCGGAGTTCTACGAGGTCGGCGCCGACGCCGAGTTCGACTTCGTGGTCGAGGTCGCCGTGATCGACTCCGTGCTTCCCCCGGGCGTCGCGCCCGAGAGGGTGCGCGTCTTCACGCGGCCGTCGGGTCCTTGCGGCACGTGGCGGGATGCGACCGTGGACTATGTCGAGGACATCGAGACCCTCAAGATCCAACGGCGGACGAGATCCGAGGACGACGAGTTCTCGTGGTTCGCCATAGGCGAGGACACGCGGCCGCCGGCGGAGATCGTGGCGCTGAAGTTCGGCCGCTTGAGGGGCCACGTCGAGTCCGGCGCGGACTCGATCCCGCCGGATGCGCTGGCCCTGATAAGGGCCGCACTGGACGCCGCCGAGTCGGCCTACTGCAAGGGTTGGCCGGAGGCCGCCCGGGCGCGGCTCGCCGACTTGAGGGCCGTAGTGCGCAACACGCCGGCCATACCGCATACCTACTTCTCCGACCATCCGGGCGCCAACCTGGCCGGGCGCATCATAAGCCGCGCCCGCACGCTGGCGTTCAGCCTGAGATATTCCCATGACCAGGCGCTGGCGACGACCGCCCTGGTCGAGCCCGGCACGGTCCGCGTCGGGGTCCCCGGCCTGCTGACGAGCGCAGTGCTGGAGGTGCCGGAGGGCCTGGACCCGTACGCGGTGGAGCCGGACTGCATCTACATGGAGGGGCTGGCCAGGTGCCTCCCCGGTTCGCTGTCGGTGGCGGACCATGACGACGACGGCGACCTCGAAATCCGGGCGGTCTTCCGCCAGGGCGACTTCGAGGAGGCCTTCGACGAGACCGGGCCGGCCACGGTGCGCCTGACATGCTTCGTGGGCGGCTACGAGGTGCACGCGACGGCCGAGGTCGAGGTCGTGATGCCCGAGGTGCAGTTGCTCTCCGAAGAGGTCGAGGGCGGCGAGACCTACCGCGTCAGTTGGGAAGGATTCAACTGCAAGTCCATACACCCTTACGCGCTCTCGTTCTCCCCGGACGGCGGCATGACCTGGGACCTCGTCGACGGCTTCATAGAGGAGCAGTCCTACGATTGGACGGCCCCTTATGTCTCGACGGACGAGGCCCTGCTCAGGGTCACCTGCGTCGACCGGGACGGTGCGGAGCATTCGGCCGGGAGCGGTTTCTTCGTGATCACAGCCGCGGCCGGCGTCGATGACGTGCCCGCGGCCGGGTTCCGGCTGGCCCTGAGCCCCAACCCGGCGGCCGCGCGGGTCGCTGTGGAGTTCGCAAGCCCGAGGCCCCAGCAGGTGACGCTCGCCGTCTATTCGGTGAAGGGCAAGCTCGTGAGGACCCTCTTCCGCGGCCGCATGGACGCGGGCGTCGCACACGCCGAGTGGCTGGGCGACAACCAGGCCGGGCGCAGGGTCTCCCCGGGCACCTACTTCATCGTGCTGAGGGGCGAGACGCGGACGCTCACCGAGAAGGTCGTCGTGCAGCGGTAGGTGGGCGAGGAGTTGCATGCGGCCCTGGTGGCGGAGTAGCAGGCGAGCACGAAGTCAGGTCCGGCCCGAGGGCGCAGCTCCAGGTCGGCACGTAGTCGTAGCCGACCCTGGTCACGGAGCGCCAGGCGGACGCGGAACTGAGTGCGCGGCTGATGAAGGGGCGCCGGGTGCGGCCCGAGCGACTGTTCACACCCTGTACCTGTGGCTATCCAGTATCTGATAATTCGGCTCGATGTATTTGGTGTCGCCGGCCTGGGTAATGCTGATCAGTTGTAGCTTCCTCATCTTGGCGAAATCCCTCGACTTCGTCGAAGGAGAACCCTTGTAGAGCTTCTCGATCTGGAGTTTGGCCATGAAGTCCTTCATCGGGATCCTGCCTGCGTCGATCAGCAGCTCCATGACCTCCACAATTCGTGGTGTAATCTTGACCTTCTGTTTGCTCTTGTTGTCCAGCAGGTATTTCACATAGTCCATCAGCATGAGCTGTTTCATCTTCTTGAGAACGAGCCCTTTGATCCGCTCGAGCTCCTGCCGGAAGCCGTCCAGGCCCCACATGATGAGGGGCCAGGCATCCTCGGTCTCATAGACGTTGCGCAAGTGAACGATGTACTTCTCTCGGTTCCGGCTCCAGAAGTTGGCGAGTGACCAGAAGCAGTAAGGGTTGATGCCGTTCTTGTACAGGACCAAGGCTTCAAGGGCGCGTGCCGTCCGGCCGTTTCCATCACCAAACGGATGGATCTCGGTCAGGTAGTAATGTGCCATGATTGCCCGGACGATCGGGTTCCCGGCGACAATGCCCCGTTGATTGCTGTTCAACCAGTCGATGAGGCCCTGCATGGCTCGCTCGACGTCGGGTCTTCCCCGGCACAGGCTGGCCCTTCTAGGCGACCCGAAGCTCACTGCGTGTGAGTCGCCAGCAATGGCATGAAGCAGTTCAATGAAGGGGGTCTGAGTGGCATAGGTCAGACGATCGAGGGGGTCGAGCTCATTCTGGACGCGCTGGGACCCGCCCATCAAGTGATCATAATCGAATACCATCACGAGCAGCCACTGGAGCCTACACATTGACAGGGTCCACCACAGACAAGCAGCCCGCCGCCGAGGCCATCAGGGACTTCGCGGACGACCTGGAGGAAAACGGCGGAACCCGTAGCTGGGACACCATGTGTCCGGGTGTCTCCGAGCTCCTGCCTCTCAATATAGACGTCAAGCTGCTCATAGCTCTCTCTGACGGATTCGATACGAGCAGCGAGGAGTGTACTGACAATGACCTGATAGAGGCGGCCAGCGCCGGACGTGTCCAGGTATTTGCGCTGGGGTACGGAACTTACGATGAACACCTGGATAATCTGAAGCGCGTGGCGCTGGCAACCGGGGGCGTGTATTACTCCGCTCCAAGGGTCAGCGATCTGAGGTCGCAGCTTGAGACCGTGGCCCGTGATCTGGACGGGCAGTCTAATCTCAGCTATGTAACGCTGAACCCCGAAGACGCCACTACGACCAGAGTGAGCGTCACGGATGGCAGCAGGTCGGGGGAGTTCGATACGCTGGTCGTGATGCAGGATTCCTGCGGCGGCGACGTCCGGGTAGGTGAGATCCAGGTCGACAGGCCTGTCGTGGGGCCAGGCAATACCGCACCCATGTTTGCGAGAATTACTTACACTCCAAGGCACATCAGCTCCATCCGCTTCAAGCTGGGCACCGATCCCGAGCAGACAGAGATAGCGTTTCCGACCCGGACGGATGGCGGCATATGTGAGGACTGGATACTCTCTGGGCCGGATGTCGATGGGTTCTACACAGCCGAAGGTGACGCTCTCCGCTTCGGAATGGACGG
>JALGWA010000098.1 GCA_025774425.1 bacterium | reverse complement strand
GCTCGGGCTCAACGCCCGAGGTCTCCCCGGCCTTCGCCGCCGCGTCCTCGGCTTTCTTTTCCCTTGCTTCTTCTCTGTTCTCCTCAGCCACTTTCAGCCAGACCTCTCTTAGACCTTTCCGATGATCTCATTGCACTTGCTGCATATCCTGGCCCTCTTGCCCTCGGCGAGCGTCGTCCTCCTCGGACGCACACCGGCGCCGCAGCGAGGGCACACCACCATCACGTTCGAGACGTGAATGGGAGCTTCCTTCTCGATGATTCCGCCGGGCTCCATCCGCGAGCGCGCCTTGGTGTGCCTCTTGATGAAATTCACACCCTCGACGATTATGCGCTCCTTGCCCGGAAAGACCTTGAGCACCTTGCCCGTCTTCCCCTTGTCGTTGCCCGCGATGATCTTTACGGTATCTTCCTTCGCCACCCGCATTCTTCCCAGTCCTCCATCAAACGACTTCCGGCGCGAGAGAAATGATCTTCATGAAATGCTTGTCCCGGAGCTCACGGGCGACCGGCCCGAATATCCTCGTCGCCCTGGGCTCCTTGTCCTCATTGATGAGCACCGCAGCGTTCTGGTCGAAACGGATATGGGATCCGTCAGGCCGCCTGTATTCCTTCTTCGTCCTCACGACCACAGCCTTGGCCACGTCGCCCTTCTTGACGCCGCTCTCCGGGAGGGCGTCCTTGACCGCGACCACGATTATGTCACCCACCCGCGCATACCTCCTCATCGAGCCCCCGAGGACGCGTATGCACTGGGCCGTCCTCGCGCCGGAGTTATCAGCGATCGTCAGTATGGTCTCTACCTGAACCATTTCGCTACCGTCCTATTCTGCCTTCCTAACTATCTCAACAACCCTCCAGCGCTTCGTCTTGCTGAGAGGTCTGGTCTCCTCGATCCTCACGGTATCGCCGGTCGAACACTCGCCCCTCTCGTCATGCGCATAGAACTTCGGTCGCCTCTTGACGACCTTCCCGTAGATCGGATGCCTGAGCCGCCTCGTCACCTGTACGACGACGGTCTTGTCCATCTTGTTGCTGACGACGACGCCGACTCTGGTCTTCCTCTTGGTCTCGCTCATTTTCTACCCTTCTTCGCGTCTCAGGTCTGCCGCTCCCCTTGTCCGGCTTCCCCCGGCCCCGGCAGGCGGGAAATCCCCTTGTCCTCCTCATGCATTATGGTGAGGATCCTGGCGATCTCCCTGCGCAACTCTCTGATCTTCAGAGGGTTGTCGAGCTTCTGGGAAGCCACCCTGAACTTCAGGTTGAAGAGCTCTTCGCGCAGGTCGCGCACGCTCCTCTCGAGCTCCTCCCTCGTAAGTTCCCTGTATTTTTCGGGCTTCATCAACTATACCTCTCTCGTCAAGAAGCGCGTTTTGATCGGGAGCTTCCTCGCCGCAAGGTACATCGCTTCCTTGGCGAGCTCCTCGCTCACACCGCCGAGCTCGAAGATGATGCGCCCGGGCTTCACCACGGCTACATAGTGCTCGGGGTTGCCCTTGCCCTTGCCCATCCTCGTCTCGGCCGGTTTGATGGTTATGGGCTTGTCGGGGAAAATCCTCACCCAGAGCTTCCCGCCCCTCTTCACGTGCCTCGTCATCGCGACACGGGCCGCCTCGATCTGCCTCGCCGTGATCCACGCGGGCTCGAGGGCCTGGAGTCCGAATTCGCCGAACTCGATGTTGCTGCCTCTCCAGGCGGCTCCCCTCATCCTGCCCTTCTGCTGCTTCCTGTACTTGATCCTCTTGGGGCTAAGCATTTCTCCCGGCTCCTCTTATTCCTGTTTGTCCGTTGCTTCGAAGATCTCGCCGTGGAAGATCCAGACCTTGACTCCGATCGCTCCGTAGGTCGTCCTCGCAGTCGCCGTGGCGTAGTCGACGTCCGCCCTCAGGGTATGAAGGGGCACCCGACCTTCCATGTAGTGCTCGCATCTCGCCATCTCCGCGCCCGACAGCCGGCCCTTGCACATGATCTTTATTCCCTTGGCGCCCGCCCTCATCGCGGACGAGATCGCCTTCTTCATGGCCCGCCTGTGCGAGACCCGCTGCTGGAGCTGATGTGCTACGTGCTGCGCCACGAGCTCGGCGTCGATTTCCGGTCTCTCGACCTCCTGTATGTTCACATGGATTTCTTTCTTGGTTATGTGCTGAAGCTCGTCCCTCAGCTGGTCGACTTCGGTTCCCTTGCGGCCGATGACGATGCCGGGCTTGGCGGTATGTATGGTGACCGTGATCTTCTTGGGGGCCCTCTCGATGACCACCCTGGATATGCCCGCCCTGTGCAACCTGCTGGTCACGTACTTCCGGATGAATATGTCTTCCTTGAGAAGCTCGGGATAGTCCCTCTTCGCATACCACTTCGAATCCCAGCTCCTCACGATTCCCAGTCTCAGGCCAACAGGGTTCGTCTTCTGCCCCAAAATCTACCTCCTTATTTCTTCTTCTTTCTCTTCGTCTTCCTGGCGGGCGCCGCCGAACTCAGCAGCCTGCGCCCCGCCCTTGTCGCCTTGAGCTTCTCCGGCATCTCCGTCGAAACGGTGACCCTGATATGGCTCATTCTCTTCCTTATCCGCGAAGCCCTGCCGTAGGCGCGCGGGCGCCAGCGGGGCATGATCGGGCCGCCGTCGATCACCGCGCTGACGACGAACAGGCTCTCGGGGTCCAGCTCGCCGCTCCCCTCCTTTGCGATGGCGTTGGCGATGGCGGAATTGAGAGTCTTCTCCAGCATCGCCGACGCCTTGCGCGGCGTCGCCTTCAGGACGGCCAGCGCCTCCTTGACCGGCTTGCCGTTGATCAACCCGGCTGTAAGCCTCGCCTTCCGGGGCGATATCAGGTTGTATTTAGATACCGCGTGCGCATCCATTCGGTTTTACCTCACTTGACCTTTGCCGTCCGTTCGGCCAGCTTGCCCCCGTGACCCCTGAAGGTCCTGGTCGGCGCGAACTCGCCGAGCCTGTGACCGACCATATTCTCGGTGATGAAAATCGGGATGAACTTGTTCCCGTTATGCACCGCCAGCGTGTGCCCGACGAAATCGGGCGTGATCGTCGACGCCCGCGACCAGGTCCTGACGACCCTCTTCTCCCTGGTCCTGTTCAGGGCCTCTATCTTCGCCGCGAGCTTGGGGTCTACAAAGGGACCTTTCTTCAAAGAGCGAGCCATACTCCGTTCTCCCCCTATTTCTTCTTCCGCCGCCGGACAATGTACTTGTCGGACAGCTTTCTCTTCCTGGTCTTGTGACCCTTGGTCGGCCACCCCCACGGCGAACACGGGTGACGTCCGCCCGAGCTCTTGCCCTCTCCGCCGCCCATGGGGTGATCGATGGGATTCATGGCGACGCCCCTCACATGCGGGCGCCTGCCGAGCCAGCGGCTTCTCCCGGCCTTGCCGATCGTGAGGTGCTCGGGGTCGGCGTTGCCGACCTGGCCGATGGTCGCGAGGCATTCCTGCCTGGCGAGCCTCACCTCGCCGGAAGGGAGCCTCAGATGCGCGTGCTTCCCCTCCTTGGCGGCTATGGTGACGAAAGTCCCGGCGCCACGCGCCAGCTGTCCCCCCTTGCCCGGAACGAGCTCGACGTTGTGCACCTCCGTGCCGAGCGGGATGTTCTTCAAGGGCAGGGTGTTGCCGACCTTTATGTCGGAATCGGGCCCCGAGATCACCTTGTCGCCGACCTTGAGCCCGGCGGGCGCGAGTATGTACCGCTTCTCGCCGTCCGCATAGTGCAGGAGGGCGATCCTCGCCGACCGATTGGGATCGTACTCGATTGTCGCCACCCTCGCCGGGACGCCGAACTTGTCCCTCTTGAAATCGATGATCCTGTAGAGGCGCTTGTGCCCCCCGCCCCGGAACCTCACCGTGACCCGGCCGTACGAGTTCCTGCCGCCCTTCGACTTGATCGGAGCGGTCAGCTTCTTCTCCGGCCTCGCCCTGGTCACCTCTTCAAACGTCGATACCGTCTGGTATCTCATCGTCGGGGTCGTCGGCTTGTGTCTTCTTATACCCATTGCTTACACCTGCTCGAATAGGTCGATTGTATGCCCCGCCTCGAGAGTGACGACGGCCTTCTTCCAGTCGGGTCGCTTGCCCTGGTACACCCCCAGCCGCTTGACCTTGCCGTGGACCGTGGCCGTTTTCACGCTCTTTACCTTCACGTTGAATATCTCCTCGACGGCGCGCTTGATGTCTATCCGGTTGGCGGTAACCGCGACACTGAACAGATACTTGTTCTCGGCCTCGCGCAGCCGTGAACCCTTCTCGGTAACCAGAGGTCTTATGATGATCGATCTCGCGTCCTTCACCGCTTGAGCACCTCCACCACCTTGTCGACGGCCCGCTTGTCCATGACCACGGTGTCGCAGTTCATCACGTCGTACACGTTCAGGTCCTTCGCCGCGGTGGTCGTCACGCCCGGAATGTTCCTCATGCCCTTCACCATGTTCTCGTTCTTCTCCGGAAGCACGAACAGGCACTTGGCCCCCTCGAGCCCCAGGGACCGCATCAGCTCGGCCGCGAGCCTCGTCTTCGGCTCGTCTATGGCAAGGCCGTCGACGACCTTGACCTCGCCCTCCTTGGCCTTGATCGAGAGGGCGCAACGTATGGCCAGGCGCCGTTCCTTCTTCGGCATGGATATGTAGTAGTCCCTCGGCTTGGGACCGAACACCGTGCCGCCGCCCTTCCAGATCGGCGACGCCGCCGTGCCCGACCTGGCCCTTCCGAGGCCCTTCTGCTTCCACGGCTTCCTGCCGCTGGCCTTGACCTCCGACCTGCCCTTGGTCGATGCGTTCCCCTGCCGCTGGTTCGCCAGGTAGGATCGCACCGCCTCGTACAGCACCTTCTTCTTGGGCTTCACGTTGAAGACGCCGTCGGGAAGGTCGATCTTCCCGGCGCTGCCCGTTCTACTGAGTACCTCGACCTCCATAGCGAACCCTTCTCCTACTCATCCGCGCTTACGATTACGTAACCGTTCCTGTGTCCGGGAACCGCGCCCTTGACGGCTATCAGGTTCCTGTCCGCGTCGACCTGGACGATCTCGAGGTTCCTGACCGTCGTGCGCTCGTTCCCCGTCCTGCCGGGCAACTTGCGGTTCTTCCAGACCCTGGCCGGCGTGGCGCACTGGCCGATCGAACCGGGCTCCCTGTGATTCCTGCTGCCGTGGGAATCCGGCGCGCCCCGGAAGCCCCATCTCTTGACGACGCCCTGGAAGCCCTTGCCCTTGCTGTAACCGGTGACGCGGACGAGGTCCCCCACCTGGAACAGATCGGCCTTTATCCAGCCGCCGACCTCGTAGCCCGAGGGGTCCTTCACGCGGATCTCCCTCAGCACCTTGGCCGGCTCCACGCCCGCCTTCTCGAAGTGGCCCTTGCGCGGCAGGTTGACATTGGCCGGCTTGCGCCGTCCGAAGCCGATCTGGACCGCGTTGTAGCCGTCGGTCTCCTCCGTCTTGACCGCGACGACCGGGCAGGGACCCGCCTCGATCACCGTGACCGGTACGGACTCTCCCCTCTCATTGAAGATCCGCGTCATCCCGAGTTTCTTTCCTATGATACCTTTCATAACCGTTCACCTTCCGGTCAGGGCCGGCGGCCGAGGGCGCGAGCGCCCCGCCGCAGATTCCTAGACCTTGATCTCGATGTCGACGCCCGCCGGCAAATCCAGCTTCATCAGAGCTTCGACCGTCTGCGGGGTCGACTCCCAGATGTCGATCAGCCGCTTGTGCGTGCGGATCTCGAACTGCTCCCTCGACTTCTTGTCGACGTGAGGGGAACGAAGCACCGTGTACACCGACCTCTTGGTCGGCAGCGGCACCGGACCGGAGACCCTGGCCCCGGTCTGCTTGGCAGTCTTGACGATCTCGCCGGCGGACCTGTCGACCATCGCGTGGTCATAGCCCTTGAGTCTTATCCTGATCTTCTGTCCCGGCACTTGAACTTCCTCCCTAACCACCGTTCATATCTATTCCAGAATATCGCCGACGACGCCCTGTCCCACGGTCCTGCCGCCCTCGCGGATGGCGAACGTCAACCCGCGCTCCATCGCAATCGGCGTAATCAACTCTATGTCCATCGTC
>JALGWA010000097.1 GCA_025774425.1 bacterium | reverse complement strand
GCTCTACATCATGGGGCAGCTCGACGTCGACGAACCCCAGACCGTGGCGAGCATGAGCATACTGGCGCGCGTCGCCGACCGCACCGCGACCTACGGCGCAAGTCTCGACATCCCGTGCGTCTGGCCCATGGCGATGAGCATGGCGCGCGAAACGGTGAAGGAGAGCTACCTCAGGGCCGGCAAACCCGACGAATACAGAGAAGAAGACATCTACTACATGACCACGGACCAGTTCGGCTACGTCGCCGGCGTCGACGGCATCATGATGCGCGACCGACCGGCCGCGAATTTCTACCTCGGCGCCTTCTACGCCGAATCTCTCATCTTCGCGGAGACCGGCTACACGACGGGGGCCATACAGATCGCGGGCACGGCGGAGGTCGACCAGTTGCCCTTCTTCGTCGTAGCCTGCGACTACACCTTGATCGGAGAAGAACTTTACGCCGCCGGGGCCTCGCTCTCGGGCGACCCCGTGCAGATAGGCAGTATCAGGGGCCAGGATATCGCCAAGGCGATCTTCATCGCGCTCATCATCGTGGGCGTGGTGCTGAAGCTCGCCGGAATCGACGCCCTGGAGGAGTGGCTGACGATCGGATAGGATGGTCGAATGAGACTCAAGATCCCTCTGGCAATCATCTTCGTGATGGGAATCTTCTCCATAGTCACGCACTTCATACCGGCCAAGCCGATCGCCGACCTCAACCAGACGTTGAGGAACTGGTACATAGGCATAATCTCTTTCTTCATATTCCTGGGAACGGTGAACCTAGCCCGATCCAACAGCGAAAAGATCAAGACGAAGGCGCGGGACTGGCAGTATTCCATCATCCTCATCATCTCGCTCTTCGTAATGCTGGTTGCGGGCTTCTACAAGGGCCACACGAGCATGGAAGAGGGAAAACCGTTCATGTATCTGTACTTCAATGTACAGTACCCGCTTGAGTCCACCATGTATTCGCTGCTGGCGTTCTTCATCACCTCGGCGGCTTTCCGGGCGTTCAGAGCCCGCAACAAGGAGGCCGTGCTGCTTCTCGTTGCCGCCGTAGTCGTAATGCTGGGCAGGGTGCCCATCGGGGCCGCCATGTGGCACGGTTTCCCCGATGTCACCGAGTGGATAATGAGTTTCCCCAATGCAGCCGCGAAGCGTGGGATCAGGCTGGGCATAGACCTCGGCCTGATATCGATGGCGCTTCGGATGATCCTCGGGATCGAGCGGTCGTACATGCAGTAGGAGGTATCACGCGGTGTCGACAAACGGGGAGGACGGCAGGTTACCTTGAGCGCATTCGGAAGAATCCAGAACCTGGACCGCCGCATAATCTTCCTCACGGTGGCGGCGGCCGTGATCCTGCCCCTGTTCTTCCCGTTCAGGCTGCCGGTGGCCGTAACCGCGCCGGTCCAGCAGCTCTATGACGTGATCGAGGGCCTGCCGGCGGGTTCCGTGGTGCTCATATCGATGGACTATGACCCCTCAGGCGCACCCGAGCTCGATCCGGCGACGCTCTCCATCATGCGGCACTGCTTCAGCAGGGACCTCCGGGTGTTCGTGATGGGCCTGTGGGCCACCGGCGTGCCCCTCGGCATGAGGGCTCTCGAGACCGTGGCCGTAGGGGAGTACCACAAGCAGTACGGCGTGCATTTCGTCAACTTCGGATACATACCCGGCGGGGCCATAGCGCTCGTCAACCTCGGCGCCGATGTCCACGACGTATGCCGCGAAGACGTTTACGGAACGCCGGCAAGCGAGATTCCCATGATGGAGGACATCAAGTCCGCGGCGGACTTCGGCCTGGTGATATCGATGTCCATGGGCGTCCCGGGCAGCGACCAGTGGATCTATTACTACCACGCGCGCTACCGCGGCAATCTCGCCACCGCCCAGACGGCGATCGGCGCCCCGAAGTACTATCCGTACCTGCAGACGGGGCAGCTGGTCGGCCTGATCGGCGGCATGAAGGGAGCGGCCGAGTACGAACGCCTCGTCGGCAATTACGGCCTGGCCACGGTCGGCATGGATTCGCAATCGAGCGCGCATGTCCTCATCATTCTCTTCGTCGTGCTGGGGAATGTTATCTTCTGGATGGAGAAGCGAAGGAAGAAGTAGCATGTTGATGACCGAAGGCATATGGGTCTGGATCGCCGGCGTACTCACCCTCGCCATCTACTCCTTCCTTTACAAGGACAACCCGCTCTACAAGATCGCGGAGTACATCTTCGTGGGGCTCTCGGCCGGCTACTGGGCCGTGTACCTCTTCTGGAACTTCGCCTATCCCAACCTTTTCGAACCGCTGGTCATCGAGGGCAATTACTGGAACATCATCCCGATCGTGCTCGGATTCATGATGTTCACACAGCTCTCGCGGCGCTCCGCCTGGCTCGTCAGGTTCCCGCTGACATTCGTGCTCGGGGTCAGCCTGGGGCTCCAGCTGATCGCAGCCGTCGAGGGCGACCTCGTGCCGCAGATCATCGGCACCTTCTCGCCGTTTTCAAAGGGCACCCTCTTCCATACTTACGATACCTGGACATCCATCGGCTACATCGCGCTTCTCGTGGGCGTGTTGTCGACCCTCGTGTACTTCTTCTTCTCCAGGGAGCACAAGGGAGTGTTCGGAGGAATCGCACGGACCGGTGTTTTCTATCTCATGATCGCTTTCGGCGCCTCATTCGGCTACACGGTGATGGCGCGCATCTCGCTCCTCTTCGGGAGAGTCTACTTCGTGTTCCACGATTGGTTGGGCATAATCAGATAGTACGGGGGACGGCTCCGATGTACACGCTCAGCGAAGAGGAATTCAGCCAGGTCGTCACCGAGGCCATCGGGAGCCTGCCCAAGGACTTCAGGGACCACCTGGACAACGTGGAGGTCGTCGTCGCGGACTATCCCCCCCGCTCCATGATGAGACGCATGCCGCGCGGCCGCATGCTGCTCGGCCTCTACCAGGGCGTTCCGCAGAAGCGCCGGGGTCCGTGGTACGGGATGCGGCCCGTCATGCCGGACAGGATAACGCTGTTCAAGAAGAACATCGAAGCCATATGTTCGAGCCGCGAGGCCGTCTACCACAGGATAAGGAAGACGCTCCTCCATGAGATCGGGCATCACTTCTCCCTGACCGACCGGGACCTAAGGAGCATAGGCTGGTAGGTTCCCGTTCTTCAGGTACTCGTCCAGGAACTCCACCATCTTGCGGTAGAAGATGAGCCTGTTGGACAGCTTGCCGATGCCGTGACCCTCATCCGGGAAAATCAGGGTCTCCACCGTCCCTCCCCTGACCTTTATGGCCCTGGCGATCTGGCGCGCCTCGTCCACGGGGACGCGTGGATCGTTCTCGCCGTGGACCAGGAGGAGCGGGGCGCGGATCTGTTCGGCGTGCGTCAGCGGCGAGATGTCCGTGAGGAACTCAACGTCCGTCAGCGGGCCGTACTCGGCCTCGCGGAGGGCGCGCCTGTAGTCAGCCGTGTTCTGGAGGAAGGAGACGAAGTTGGATATTCCAACCGAGCATATGCCGGCTCCGAAAACCTCCGGGTAGTCCACCAGGGCGGCGAGGGCGACATAGCCGCCGTAGCTGCCGCCCTTGATGGCAATCCTGCCGTACTCGGCGTAGCCGTTGTCCACCAGCCATTTGGCGGCCTCGTAGATGTCCTTGATCGAGTCCTTCCGCTTCTTGTAGTCGTCCTTCTTCATGTACGCGATACCGTAGCCGGAACTTCCCCTGATGTTCGGAGCGAAGATGCCGTAGCCGTTCAGTATGAGGTATTGGAAATGCCTCACGAAACTCGGCCGGAACTGCGATTCCGGACCGCCGTGGGCATGGATGATGAACGGAATAGGCCGGCCGTCCCAGCCGGCCGGCACATACAGGAAGGCCGGGACCTCGAGGTCGTCGAATGATCGATACTTGACGAGCTCGGGCTCCACGAACATCGTCCGGTCGGTGCCGGCGTACGTGGAGTGAGTGACCTGGACGAGCTCCCCGCCCGCGACGTCGTATTTCCACACATCGGATGTGCGGGATGCGCTGGCGAACGCGAAGACGAGCTTGCCGTCGCGCGAGAAGTTGAGATCCTGCACAACCCCCTTCATGTGGTCGAGACTCCACCTTCGACCGGTTCTCAGGTCCATCGCGTGAAGGAGGCCGTAGCCCTCCACGTTCTCGACCCAGGCGATGTAGCGGGCGTCGCGGGTCATCGCCATCTCCTCGGTTTCCCAGGGCGACTCGCCGTTCAGGAACTCGATGGCGCCGTCTGCGATCTTCATGCGCGCGACACGGACCATGCCGTCCCGGTTCTTGTTGGTAAGGAAATACACATACTCGAGGGCCGGGTCGAGCCGTCCGTTGTAAAACACGTAGTCCCCGCTGTGCTTGGTCAGAAGCCGCTCGGACTTGTTCGCGATGTCGATGAGATACAGATCGGTATCCACGTTCGACGAGTAATACGTCATCAGGAGATTGGAGCCGTCGGCCGAGATGTCCGTTGGATTGTTCCATCCCTGTATGCCCGATACCTTCTCGACCATTCTCGTTTCCACCGAGATACGATAGACAAAGAAGTCCGTGCCGTTTTCCTGGTTGGAGCGGAAGTAGACGTACTTCTCGTCCGGACTCCACACGGGTGAGCCGTGACGGACGCCGTCGGCGGCCTTCAGGGTCACTATCGCGCCGGTGCCGGTATCGAGCAGGTAGAGGTCGGACTGCTCGCTCCCGCCCACGCTGGCCCCGACGACCACGCGGTCGCCCGAATAGGAGGGGGTGTAGAAATCGATCCCGTCCGGGAACACGGTCAGCTGGTAGGGCCATCCCGAAGGCAGGATCTCGTAAACCTGGTCCACGCCCGACATGAAGGCGTCGAAGAAGACACGGCTGCCGTCGGCGCTGATAGCCGGGTTCGCGGCCGCGCCGATCTGCATGAAGGTCTCTATGTCGGGGACGAAGACGGAATCCCCCGGCGCCGTGCCCGCGACAAGCGGCAAGACCGACGTCAGGACCATGACGGGAATGGAAACGAGACAAACTCTGGTTGACATGCTCCCCCTCCTTGAGCATCATTCTCGGCGAGAATCAAACACCTAATGGTACTACTAATCAGATGTTACGCAACACCTGAATGGGGCGGTGGACATGGCTGGAGACGCGCTCGATGGCCGACAAGGGGGCATCACCAAGAAGGGACAGGTCCTTGCGGTGCTGGGAAGTCCCAGACGGGGCGGCAACACCGACACACTCGCCGCTGAATTCCTGAGAGGAGCGGCGGCGGAGGGTTTCGAACCAGCCTACATCATCCCCACCGACCTCGGCATCAGCGCCTGCGACGGAATGAACCAGTGCTTCGAGACCGGCAGGTGCGTCATCCTCGACGGCATGAACGAAATCTACGAGAAAGTCCTGGGCGCCTCCCATGTCCTTGTCGCCACACCGGTGTATTTCATGGGGCCGCCGGGCTCGCTCAAGTCCTTCATCGACCGCTTCCAGGCCGTATGGGCGAGGTTCGAGATTCTGGACCAACCCAGGCCCGACGCCGCGCGGCGCAAGGGCTTCGCCATAGTTGCCGGTGCGGCGCCCGAGGAAGGCAAGATGTACCGGCCCACCGTGAGCATCATCAAGGCCTTCCTCAGTGTGACGGGGTTCACCTACGCCGGTGAGATCATCGCCACGGGACTCGACGAGAAGGGGCAGGCCGAGAGGAAAAGCGACCTCCTCGCCCGGGCGTTCGAGGCGGGCAAGTTGTTCGTTTCAGGTTGACCGGCAGCCGCCCGAATGCCGCACCGCTAGGTCACGAAATTGAGGTCTTCGCCGCAGGCCCTGCACTTCGTCCCGGCAAGTCCCCGGTTGGTCGAGGAGAAACCGGAACGCTCTATGACCTTCTCTCCGCACGCGGGACAATAGGTGTGTTCGAGGTCGCCCGCCGGCAGATTCCCGGGGTAGATGTACTTGAGGCCCGCCCGTCGGCATATCTCCACCGCACCCTTTATGGTGCCCGCCGACGTCCACTCCTTGTCCGCCTGCTTGTACTGCGGGTGGAAACGCGAGACGTGCCACGGGATGTCAGGTGATATCGACGCTATGAACCCGGCTGTCTTCTCGATCTCG
>JALGWA010000096.1 GCA_025774425.1 bacterium | reverse complement strand
CGCGCGTCTTGCGCCCTCCGGAGATTACAGCCTCGAGGGCTTCGAACAGCTTGGCCCCGTCCTCTATCGAGTATATGCCGACGAGGGCCAGATCGGAGCGCGGCTCGGCGGGCTTCTCCACCAGGCTTACGATCCTGCCGTTCTCGACTTCCACGACGCCGAAACGCTCCGGGTCGGGAACCCTCTTGACGCCCAGGTGGTTGCCGCCGCCTGCGATACGCGTGAAATCGCCCTTGAAAATCGTGTCCCCGAGCATGACGAGCACGGGCCCGCCGCCGACCAGGTCCCTGGCCAGGTACACGGCGTGGCCGAGGCCGAGTCTCTCCGTCTGTTCGACGAAGGAGACATCGAGGTCGTAGTTCTCCTCGACGTAGCCGACGATATTCCTGCCCCTGTAGCCCACGATCAGAACGACTTCACGTATCCCCATGTCGACGATCTCATCGAGTATGTAGCCGAGCACGGCCTTGCCGGCGACCCTGAGCAGCGGCTTGGGGACGGTATGGGTGTGCGGTCTCAACCTCGTGCCTTCTCCGGCGACTGGTATCACGGCTTTCATAATGTACCTAACTCTCCTTCAGGCGCACTTTGAGGTCCTCGATCGTGGCGACCGGCGTAGGGTCCACTCCGCGCAGCAGGGCAAGATAGACACTTGCATAATCGCCGAGCACGATCAAGGAGAACATCTGCGACAGCAATCCCTTTCCCTCGCCGGCATAGTCACCGCAGAGGACTCCCTTCATCTCCAGCATCCCGCCGAGAAAGCGGAACCGCTTGGCCATCTGCGCATTGTCGCCGTCCCATCTCAAGAACACGACGCCGGGCCTCATGCTCGCGTCGTCGACCTCCCAGCCCATGATTTCATTGTGATTCATCTCGGGCAGCATGTTCGTGAAGGCGAGCTTCTTGGAGTTCTCCGAGAACTGACCCTTCCATCTCACTCCGACGGTGTCCAGTCTGCTCGAGGTGTAGACCAGCGGAATCCTGTCGACGAGTCTCTCCGCCAGGGCGAGGGCCTCATTCGGCCCTTCGAGTTCCGAGTACACACCGACGAGGCGCTCGAGGATCTCCGTGCACTCCTCGTATTCGTCCGCATCGTGCCGGCAGACCCCGGCGGCCTCGGCCAGCGCGAGAAGGGGAGCGAAGGAGTATCCGAGCGCCCCCCTCGGAGGGAGCCCGGCGGGGATGACGGCGCAAGGCAGACCATGCTCCCCGGCCCTCTCGAGCACCGCGCCTGCTGTTGTCATGCACACGGTTTTCGCGCCCCGCGCTATGGCATCGTCGAGGCAGGACAGGGCCTCCTCGGTATTGCCCGAATAGGAGGATATGACGACGAGCGTGTCCTCCCCGACGAATGCCGGAAGGCTGTAATCGCGGCAGACCAATACGGGCCGCCTGCCCCTGTCGACCAGGTACGCCCTCAGCACGTCGGCCCCGATCGCCGACCCCCCCATTCCCGCCACCACCATTTCCCCGAGGACGGCCGCCCCGATGCCTTCCCAGGCCCGGCGGCCTATCTCGAGGCCGTCGCGGAGCTGGCCCGGAAGGGATGCAATCGTGCCTAGCATGTCAGACTTGTCCAGCCGCCGGATCTCATTCGCCGTCATGGCGGTGCCTCCTGGTTGCTGCAGGTGCGGGGTCTAGAGCAGGAGCTCGGGAAGGTCCTTCTCCATCTTCTCCAGGACCGCCTGCTCGACTTCCGATGCGGTCCGGAGCGTCAGCACGTGCCTGGCGACCTTCTCGGCCTCCGAGAAGTAGATCGACCGCACTTTCTCCTTTATCTCGGGAACAACGTAGGGACTCGTGCTCAGCTCGTCGATGCCGAGCCCGACGAGCACGAAAGCGCAGACGACGTCGCTCGACATCTCGCCGCAGAGCCCCACCCAGATTCCCGACTCCTTGCCGACCCTGATGGTTTTGTCGATCAGTCGCAGCACGCCCGGGTGAAGGGGCTGGTAGAGATACGCGACCTTCTCGTTGCCGCGGTCGGCCGCGAGCGCATACTGGATCAGATCGTTCGAACCGATGCTGAAAAAACTGACATGGGGAGCGAGCTCGCGCGCTATCATGACGGCGGCCGGCGTCTCCATCATTATGCCGACCTTGCACCCGTCGTCGAACTCATGTCCCTCCCGCTTGAGTTCCCTCTTGGCCTCCTCCAGCACTTCGTTCGCCTGGAGGACCTCATCGAGATCGGATATCATGGGGTACATCACCTTGACGTCGCCGAACGGCGTCGCTCTCAGTATCGCCCTCAGCTGGGTCTTGAATATGTCTTTCCTGGCGAGGCAGAATCTTATGCCCCGCCAGCCGAGGTACGGGTTGATTTCCTTGGGACTCTCGAAGGCCGACATGAACTTGTCGCCGCCGAGGTCCATGGTGCGGATGATCACGGGATCCGGCGCCAGCCGGGAAGCGACGTCCTTGTATATCAGGAACTGTTCCTCCTCGGTCGGCAGGCCCTCCCTCCCGATGTATATGAATTCCGTCCTGTAGAGTCCTATGCCCTGGGCGCCGTGCTCGAGCACAGAGTCGACCTCGTCGTGGAGCTCGATGTTGGCCGACAGCGTGACGGTGTGACCGTCTATCGTAGTCGCGGGAAGGTCCTTGTATCTCAAGAGCCCCAGCGCAAAGGTCCGGTAGCGCTCGTGCTCCTCGGCGTACTTCTTCTTCGTCTCTTCGCTCGGCGCGACGATCAGCCGGCCCCGGTTGCCGTCGAGAATGACGAAGTCGCCGTCCGCCACCCTCGTCGTGGCGTCGTTCAGGCCGACGACCGCGGGTATCTCGAGGGATCTCGCCATGATCGCCGTATGCGAGGTCCTGCCTCCGATGTCCGTAGCGAAACCCATGATCTTCCCCCGCCTCATCTGGGCGGTGTCGGCCGGTGAAAGGTCATGGGCTATGACGATGACCTCCTCTTCGATCCGGGACAGGTCGCCCCGAGCCGGCCGCGTCCCGAGCAGATTCGACAGCACCCTCCTCCTGACATCCCTGATATCGCCGGCCCTGTCCTTGATGTACGTGTCTCCCTTCTCCCACAGCACCCTCTCGTGCTTGGAGAAGACGGCGTTGAAGGCGAATTCGGCGTTGTACCCGCCGTCGATCTTCTCCATCACCTGGGCCAGCGAGCCCTTGTCCTCCAGAATCATGACATGCGCATCGAATATCCTCGCATAGGACTCGCCCATATCCGTCGCGACCTTGTCGCGGGTCTCCATGAGCTGGTCCCGCGCCCGTCCCATCGCCTCGACCAGCCTCTTCTTCTCGGCCTCGATCTCGCCGGCATCGAGATGTCTGAGAGGTATGTCGATGTCGTGCCGCGTCACGACCATCACGCGGCCCAGCGCTATGCCGGGCGATGCGGCTATGCCGGAAAGGACGACTTCGCGTTCACTCACGGACTGCTCAGGCCTCCTCGTTGAACTTGGCGTTGAAGAGCGCCACGACCGCCCTCACCGCCTCCTCCTCGTCCGGGCCGTCCGCCTTGACGACGACTTCCGAACCCATGCCCGCGGCCAGCGTCAGTATACCCATGATGCTCTTGGCGTCGACCTCCGCGTCGTCCTTCGAGAGCCACACGTCGGACTCGAAGGTCGCAGCCGTCCTGGCGACATCGGCCGCGGCGCTCAAATGAAGACCCTTGGCGTTTATCACAGACACTTTTCGCTGAACCATTGTCACTAAAGACTATTGCACCCGGCGGCGGCAGTCAAGCAGCGTATCGGGGTCGGTTACTCCATGTCCCTGTATTCGAAGCCGCGACCGCCTTCCTCTTTCAGGCGGTCGATCAGATTCTGGTTGAGAACACGGGCTGCGTTGTAGCCGTAAGTCTTGAGGATGTGATTGAGGGCGACGACTTCCACGACCACGCTTATGTTCTTGCCGGCGACGAGAGGCACCTCGAGAACGGGCATGCGCACACCCAGGATCTCCCTGTCACGCTCTTCGAGGCCCGTCCTGTCCGGGTGCACGTCCTTGTCCCAGTCGGTCAGATGGACGTTGACCTCTATGCGCTTCTGCCTTCTCAGGGCCCTTATGCCGAACGTGCTCCCGATGTCGATCAGCCCGACCCCGCGGACCTCGACGAAGTTCTGAATGGGCTCTGTGCTCCTGGCGATCAGGATCCCCGGCGGCATCGCTATCACGCGTATGAGATCGTCGGCGACGAGCCTGTGGCCCCGCTCCACGAGATCGAGGGCGCATTCGCTCTTGCCTATGCCGCTTCTCCCCGTCAGCAGGACTCCGACGCCGTAGACGTCGACCATGGTGCCGTGCATCGTCGTCTCGGGCGCCAGCTCCCCGAGAAGGTAGGAATACAGGCACTGCACGGTCTCGGTGGCCCGGAGGGGGGTGGAGAGCAGCGGCGCCTTGGCCTCGGTCGCTCTCTCGACGAGGGCATCCGGAAGGCGCCGGCCGTCCGTGACGATCACGCAGGGCACCTGTTCTCCGAGAAGCCTCCCCAGCGCCTCGAGCCTCTCGGCGGCCGACAGGCGCTCCAGGTAGAGCACCTCGACCTCCCCGAAGACCTGTATGCGCTCGGAAGGGAACCCCTCGCCGAAGCCGGCCAGCATGAGCCCGGGCCTGCCGATGTCCGGGCTGCTGATCGATATGTCCAGGCCCACCGAGGCGTTGAGGCGTTCCAGCTTGAGCCTGCTCTTGAGGTCCTCGTAGAGGTTCGACAGCAGAACTTGCTTCATATTTTCATCTCGTCGGCTCTTCGTATCCCTCGACGACTTCGTCGAGGTCCCCTTCCCCCGACTCCTCCGTCGTCCGCAATTCGGGCTTGCGCCCCTTCCGTTTCCTGACCTTGCCCTTGTGCTTCCTGACCTGCCGCTCGATCTTCCCGGCCGCGGCGTCGAACGCGGCGTACAGGTCCTCCGCCCTGGCCTCGGCGAACAGGTCGAAGCCGTTGCCGTGCAGCGTTATCTCGAAATCGTATATGAAGCGTTCCACCTTGAGTATGACATGACATTCGATCAACCTGTCGAAATAGCGTGTCAGCTTGTTGAGTCTTTCCTCGATGTAGTCCCTTACGGCATCGGTAATCTCGAACGACTTCGAGGTGATTTCTATGCGCATCTCCGCCTCCTCGATATCGCCTCTTGATAGGCTTCACCGGCCAGGTAGGAACTCCTGACTCTCGGCCCGGCGACCGCGACGAGCCCGAGTCCCTCGGCGTACTCCTTCAGACCTTCAAACTCCTCCGGGGCGTAATACCTGTCGACGGCGCGATGCCTCCCGGACGGCTGCATATACTGGCCCATGGTGACGATGACGCAGCCCGCATCCTTGAGGTCCGCTATCGTATCTCTCACCTCCTCGACCGTCTCACCGAGCCCCAGCATGAGGCCGGACTTCAGCACCACGCCGGGAAACCCGTCTTTAACCATGTGGAGAACATCCAGAGAACGTGTGTAGCAGGCCCCGTCCCTGACGTCGGGAAAGAGCCTCTCAACGGTTTCGATGTTGTGCGCGAAGACCTCCGCTCCCGAGGCGGCGACGGCCTCGACCGACTCCCGCATCCCTCCGAAATCGGGAACGAGCGTCTCCACCACCGGCGGACGTTCCAGACGCTTGATCGCACGCACGCAACGGACGAACTCGCCGGCTCCGCCGTCCGGGAGATCGTCCCTCGTAACCGAAGTCAGCACGACGTACTCCATGCCCAGCTCGGAACACGCCCGCCGCAGCTTCTCCGGGGCGGCCGGATCGACCTCACCGGGAGGGTCACTCGACACATTGCAGAAGGTGCAGCGCCGCGTGCAGTTCCTGCCGAGGAGCAGAAAACTGACGGACCCGGCCCGGAAGCATTCCTGCTTGTTGGGGCACCTCGCCTCGAAGCAGATCGTGTCGAGCCCGACCTCCGTCACGCTCTTCCGGACTGGGGCCAGGGCCGCCACATCCGGCAGGTTGGTCTTGAGCCAACCGGGAATCCGACCTGCCAAATCCCCTCCCTGCTTCCGCTGTCAGTATTCCTTCCGCATCCTCGCCCTGAGGATTCCGAGCTGGTCGCGGTACTTGGCGACGGTCCGGCGCGCGACGCTGAAGCCGTCCTCCTTGAGCTTGGCCGCTATCTCCTGGTCGCTGAGCGGC
>JALGWA010000095.1 GCA_025774425.1 bacterium | reverse complement strand
AGTTGGCCGCCGCATCATAGGCGATCACCTTGATGCGCGCCTGCGTGGTCACGCTCGAGGGGACCGTCCACGAGTACACGCCGTCGTTGGCCTCGCCCGTCGCGACCGTAGTCGGGAAGGTCGCGCCGCCGTCCGTCGACAGCTTGATGTCGATGGAGGTCACGCCGACGTTGTCCGTGGCCGTCCACGTGATGTTGTGAACCGTGCCGATGTCCCATATCTCGCCGCCGTCCGGAGAGGTCACCGTCACATCGGGATCCTCGGTGTCCCCGCCTTGCTGCACCGTAGCCGAACTCTCATCGGGAATGTAGTTGTGCTTGGATGCCGTCACGTACATGGTGCCCGTCGTCGAGGGAGAAGGATTGAAGGTCACCTGACCGGATCCGTCCGTGACGTCCACGAGGTACACCTCCGTGCCCTTCCACAGGCACACCGTGGCGCCGGCAAGGGGGCTCCCGCCGGATGTCACCGTAACCGTAAACGAAGACGACCCCGTCGGCAGCGTCGAAGGGTGCGAGGCGGTGAGCGCCGTCGGGGTGTCGGTCCACACCGGAAGCTCGGGGTCGCCGAACAGGTTTGACGAGAACATGTTCTTCCGGGAAGCGTAATCCTCGTCCGGACCGTAGTCCCCGTCGTAGAGCGTGTTGAAGTCGACGGCGTAGTTGTACTTGTTGTCGCCGTGTATCTGGCCCATGTGGGTCTTGCCGTTGGAGTAGATTTCCTCCCACCACCTGTACTCCTGGCCCTGGTTCCACGGCCAGTCGGGATCGTCCCAGGCGACGCAGTAGTAGCTGGTCCTGCTCGAGGCGACGGCCCCTATGCCCCAGTTGGCTATGATGTAGTCGCCGAGGCACGCCGATGTGCGGTCGAACTCACCGGCGAGGCAGGCCCCGACGAGCACGTAGGGCTTCTCGCCGCCCGTGGAGGGATTGTAGTCCTGCGTGCACAGGTCCTCCCATGAACCCTCTCCGTCGTCATACAGGTCGTTGCCGTTGTCCCAAGCCCATATCAGCCTGTAGTTGCCGTAATAGTTGCCATGGCCGCTCGGAAACGCGAAGCCGCAACCGTAGCCGACCTGCGTCTCGAAGTTGGTCGCCGTCAGCGGGTAGTCATAAGTGTACGAAGTCGGGTACACTCCGGCCGTCTCATACAGCCTGTCGTAGGAGACACCCGCCGGGTTGAGGAAATCCGTCCTCACGTGCTCGGCGACAGCCGCCATGTCGGTCGGATCCAGGCCCGCCTCGGGGTAATTGGCGAATGCGGCGCCGAACACGGCCTTCTTGGGCCAGGACCCGGAAGGCGGGTTGGTCTCATAGTCTATGACCGCATCGACGTAGTCCTGGACCTCGGAAGCGCTTCTGCTCGCGACACGGCCGACATAGATGTCGGGCAGCCACGTGATCGTGTCGTCGAACTCGCCCCACACGTGATCGTTGTCCGTGTCCCAGTCATACCCTGACCCGTAAGAGCCGTCCACGACGTCCGAGAAGTAGTAGTCGCAAGGGACGTCGTCGCCGTCCTGCGACCAGCACAGCCTCGTCGGAACCGTATTGGTGTCCCCCAGCAGCAGCACATAGTCGAACCGCGGCGTGGAGCTGTCGAGGCGCAGGAAGTTCCTGATCTTCTCCTGCGTGTCGTAACCCGAGTAATTGGAAGTGATCCAGGAAACCAGATATACCTCCGTCGGAACTCCCTTCTTGGTCTTCCAGTCGGCCAGGTCCTGGGCCGCGCTCTCGAAGGTCGAAGTGGTGATGATGGCATACTGCGGATTGTCGAGATCATACAGCGGTTCGGGCGCCGGGCCCGCCGACAGGTAGTCGTCGAACTCGCCGTAGTTCTCGATCATGTCCCTCGCCAGCGGCTCGAACGCCCGCGAGCGCTCCCTCATGGCCATCTCCACGGACTCCCGCTCGCCGACGGGCATGGAGTAGGTCACATGGATGCTGTACGAAGAGACGTAGGTGATCTCGCCGCTCGCGAAGTCGTACCGCAAGGGGTAGAGCGTCACGCCGATCACCTTGTGCCCCCGCATGATGTCCACGCCGTCATAACGATAGAACTCGGCCGGCGTAACGTCCGGCAGCTTCTCCGGCTTCGCCGGGGGCCTGTAGGTAGGGTCCCCGAGGAGCAGCGGCGGCTGCCGCATCAGGTAGTTGTCGAAGGTGCCGAGCGACTGAGGCGCGCCGGCCGAAACCATCACATCGACATCCTCAGCGGCGAAGGGCACCTCGTAGAAGACCGTCTTGGTGGGGAGCACCGGATAGTAGGGATTCGTGCTCGAACCGAAGCCTTCGATCCCGTAGTACACGTGCTCTCCCGCCGTCCTGAGCTCCGGAGTCGGCACGTAGTAAGTATGCACGCGTGCCGCGCCGAAGACGGCCGCGGCCGCGAGGACGATACCCGCGATCGCGACAAACGCCGACACAATGCAGCGCCGTCTCATAGTCTACCTCCTCCCGTCAAAAGTGAAGGCGCGGTACAGGCTCCCGCGCCGCCGATATCCACAACCACACTGTGCTTGTACTGTTCGACCAATAGATGTTCTCGGGTTGCATGTCACATTTTGTTTCATTATACCACATCGCGCCGCCGGCTGCAACAAACCCGCCGTCGGCCCCTGCCCAGCCCCGCCCGGTCTCCGCCCCGATACCAGGAAGCGCAAGATGCGGCCGCGAAGCGCCGAAATCGGCAAGAACAGGCGGCGGACGGCTGCCCGGACCCGATTTCGTGTTGTGCCGCAGAAACCGCCGGTGTTAGTCTGGACTCATGGAACAGAAGGAGCGCTGGGACAAGATATGGGAGAAGAAGGAAGCCGGACGGCGGAGCAGGATTCCCGCCGTCGCGGGCAGGGACATAATCTACAGGACGGTGTCGGCCGTCCTCAAGCGGGAAGTGCCGGACGTCAAGGGCAGGAAGGTGCTCGAGCCGGGCTCGGGGCACGGCCTGGTCTCGCTGGGCCTGGCCAAGCGCGGTGCGGAGGTCAGCCTGCTGGACATATCCGGGCCGGCCCTCACCTTGTCCAAGGCGTGCTTCATGTTCGAAGGCTTCCACCCGGAGACTTTCGAGGCCTCGATACTGGAGATGCCGATGGAGGACGACACCTACGACGTCACCTGGAACGCAGGGGTGATCGAGCACTTCGATGAAGCCGACCAGGTCAGGGCGGTGAGCGAGATGCTCCGCGTCACCAGGCCGGAGGGCAAGGTCATAGTCATGGTGCCCTCGGCGGACGCGCGCATATACGGTCTCGGCAAGGCCCGCGCCGACCGCTACGGCCTGTGGCAGCCCGGCTACGAGATGCCGATCTCGAGCCTGCGTGACCTGGAAGGCCGGGTGCCGGGACGCCTGGTCAAGGAGTACCGCATCGGCCTCATCGCCGAACTCCACTTCCTGAAGTACTACTTCGCGCGGGTCCCGATCCTGAGGGTCGCCTGGCTCGGCCTCGTCGAGGTGCTCGGCTACGCGCTCTATCCCCTGAACTTCCTGCCCGGCTACCTGCTCGTCTCGGTCTTCAAGAAGGAAGGCCGAACAGCCTCCGGGCGTTCCCCTCGGTGAGCGCGTCGATCTCTTCCACGGGTCTGCCCAAGACCTGCGCCATGCGCTCGAGCACATACTTGACATAGGCAGGCTCGTTCCGCTTGCCGCGGAACGGGACGGGCGCGAGATACGGGCAGTCCGTCTCGATCAACAGCCTCTCGGGCGGCATCTTCCGGATGATCGCGGCCGCCCCGGCCCCGTTGTAGGTGATCGGCCCGGCGAAGGAGATGTGCAGTCCGAGGTCCAGCGCCTGCCTGGCGAGTCCCATGTCCCCCGAGAAACAATGCATCACGCCGCGCGAGACTTTCTCGCCCTTCAGGATCTCCATGACGCGCCGGTGGGCGTCCCGGTCGTGGATGATCACCGGGAGCCCGACTCTCTCGGCCAGCGCGAGCTGCTTTACGAAGACCTCCTCCTGCACGCGCCTCGGCGAGAGATCGCGGTAGAAATCGAGACCGATCTCCCCGATCGCCACCACCTTGGCGTCGCCGGCGAGCTCCTCGAGGTAGGAGAGCACGTAGTCGTCGACCGTCGCGGCGTCATGCGGGTGCACCCCGACGGCGGCGAAGACATCGGAACGATCCCGCGCAAGGCGAACGCCGTCTGCGCTGGAGTCGACGTCGAAACCGACATTGACGACGGCGGAGACACCCGCCTTGCGCGCACGGGAAAGGACGGCGTCGAGGTCCTTCCTGTACTTCTTGACGGTGAGATGGGCGTGAGAATCTATCAAGACACGGCCTCCGGCACGGGCGGCGGGGTCTAGGAGACCCTGGAGCCCGGAGCGGCGTCCTTCTCGGGCGCGAGCAGTATCACCCTGTCGCCGTCCGTGGCGGCCAGCAGCATACCGCGCGACTCCACCCCCCGTATCTTCGCCGGCTGGAGATTGGCTACGACGACGATCGACTTGCCGACGAGGTCCTCCGGGGCGTAATGCCCGGCGATGCCTGCGACGATCTGCCGCTCCTCGTCCCCCAAGTCGATGAAGATCTTCATGAGCTTCGACGTATCGGGAACCATGCTCGCGCTCTTGATGCGCGCGACCCTGATGTCGAGTTTCTTGAACTCCTCGAAACTTACGAGACCTGCGTCAGCACCTTGCATTCTCTCATCCTTCCCTTTCGCGCCGCCGGCCTTCCTGCCCGCCCCGCCCGCGGCTGCGCGCTTCTCCTCGATCCTCGGAAAGAGCGCCTCGCCCGCCCGCACGGCCTCCGCCACACCTTCCCAGGACTCCCGCCACGTGAGTCCATCCTCAAATCCTGCGCCAGGAATGCTCTCATCGATGCCGAGGGCGCTCCAGATCCCCTGCGCCTTGGCGGGAATAAACGGATAGAGGAGCACCGCCGCACGCCTGAGAAGCTCGCAGACCTCGAAGAGGACCTTCCCGGCCTCCCGCTCGCCGCCCGGCCGCTTCATCAGCGACCACGGTGCGCGCTCCTCGACGTACCTGTTCCCCGCCCGTACGATCTTGAAGACTTCGGATATGCCGTTGTGGATCTCGTACCCGTCCATCGCCGCGAAGTACGGGGCCTCCGCCGCGGCGCATTCGGCCCTCAAGCGCCTCGCAGGCGCGTCGTCCCATGCGCTCCCGGGGGGCACCCGCCCCCCGAAGTACTGCGTGACCATTCCGACCGTGCGGCTGAGGAGATTGCCGAGGTCATTGGCGAGCTCGGAGTTGTATCGCTGTATGAACTGCTCCCACGAAAAATCCCCGTCCTTGCCGAAGACGACTTCGCGGGCGAGGTAGTAGCGCAGGGAGTCCGGTCCGTAGGCGCCGGCCGCGTCCAGGGGCTCGACGATGTTGCCCAGGGTCTTGCTCATCCGCTCGCCCTTGAAGCCGATGAAGCCGTGCCCGATTATGGTCCTCGGAAGCTCCAGCCCCGCGCTCATCAGCATCGACGGCCACATGACGCAGTGGAAGCGCGTGATGTCTTTGCCGATGAGGTGGACATCCGCGGGCCAGTATCTGGCGAACAGGCCGCCCTCGTCCGGGAAGCCCAGGACGGTTATGTAATTGATCAGAGCGTCGAACCACACATAGAAGCAGTGGTCGGGGTCGCCCGGGACGGGGATGCCCCACTTCAGGCCGGAACGCGATATGCTGACATCCCGGAGGCCGCGCTCGATGAAACTGACTACCTCGTTCCTGCGCACCTCGGGAAGAATGAAGGCGTCGTTCGACTTGATATGCTCGAGAAGCGCGTCGGCGTACCTGGACAGCCGGAAGAAGTAGTTCTCCTCCTCGATCCACGCGGCCGGCATCTTGTGAGTCGGGCAATTGCCGTCGACCAGGTCTTCCGCCTGGTAGAAAGCCTCGCAGGAGATGCAGTAGTGGCCCGCATACTTGGACTTGTATATGTCCCCGCTGGCCTCGATGCGCCGGAACATCTCTTCGACGGCCCGCGCGTGCCTGTCTTCGGTCGTACGGATGAAGTCGTCGTACTCGATCCCGAACGCCGCCCACGTCTTCCGGAAGACGGCGGCCATCTCGTCGCAGTACTCACCCGGGTCCTTGCCCTTGGAAACGGCGGCCCTGTAAACATTCTGCGAGTGCTCGTCAT
>JALGWA010000094.1 GCA_025774425.1 bacterium | reverse complement strand
TCTTGATTTCAGCAGCTGCTGAAATCGGCAGTTTCGATGGAACACTTTAGAGTAACATACTATAGTCAGAGATCTACCACGGCACTGCTGGGATTCGGTTGGCAATCCGGGCAGGCGGTCATGGGTGCTCCCGACTCGAAACGCGCGAAGCGGGCCGGGAAGGTGGCCATTGGGGTCTTGTGATCGTCCTGATACGTCCCGCTGCGAGAGGCGCATTGACGGCAAGGCGGCTCGTGGATGGACGCCGGGGACGGCGGGATTCACTGCTGTGCGGGGCTTGGACCTGCTTCCATCCCGGAGATCTTCCTGTCGGGCTGGTGGGGAGACCCGCGCCGCATGGAGCTGGATGGGCCGTTTGCCCATCGCGTCGTACCTGGTGATCAGTGCGACGACCTTCCTCTGGCTGGTGCGGGCGGTGGAATCGGCATTGTGCTGCCGGTGTCGTCAGTGCACTATGCCGAGCCAGTCGGTCAGGAGGAACTGGAAGCGGCCGATGAGCAGGCTGATCCGGCCCATCACGTTGTAGCCGAAGGTGGCCCCGAAGCCGACCATGATGAATATGACGCCCACGTGCGACGAGACCTTGAGAGCGCCCCTTCGTTCGGCGGAGAAGTAGAAGTACGAGAGCGTGGTCACGACGCCCAGGAAGACGATGAAGCTGGAGACGGCCTGGGCTGTAGGGAGGCCCAGCGGGTTGAAGACCGTGCTCTCGGCCTGCTGGAGGACGCGCACCTGGACGTAGGACGGGATGACATAGCCCGCCCACGCGGCGACGTAGAAGGCCACGGGGTAGCGGGACACCCATTCGAGCTTCCTGGAGAGCCGCGTGAACATCATGGCGCCGAGGATGCCGCACACGATGAGGATATACTCCTTGTTGTCGAACACGGGGACATAGAGCTTCTTGTAAACGGCCGAGAAGAAATACTGCACGAGATAATAGCCTGCGGAGACGCCGACGAGCAGGTGCTCGGCGAAGCGGAAGACGGGGTTCTCACGGTAGAGGAAGGAGAACACGGCGAGCGTCAGCAGCGCGGCCACCCATATACCCGGATCCGGACTCATGTTCGCTCCTATTCCCGCTTCAGTCTCGCCTCATGCCTTCGCGAGAGGAAGTAGCCGATGTTGCCTACCACGATGAACGACAGCATCAACAGATGCGCCACCGACTGCGCGTCCATTCCCTTTATGCCGAGCCCCGGCTTGCCCACCATCTTCTCGTACTCGGCGGCGCCCTTGAGGCCTCCGAGGAAGCCCGGTATCTGCCCCGCGTTGTAGTAAGGATAGATCAATATCGCCTGTATGGCCGTGTTGCCCGAGACCACCGTGACTCCGTATCGACCGCCGGCCCATATCGCCCAGTACTCCGAGAGGGCGCTCCCGGCGATCGAGATGAGGAGGGCGATGTCGTCGTATGTCTCGACCTCCTGCATCAGCGGAATCTCGCGCGTGCTCTTGCCGAACTGGTCGGCGGGATACGTCGCCTTGAAGCTCTCTCCCAGCCTGAGGATCGTGCCCGACCAGTCGGGATTGTAGCCCAGGAAGACGTAGTCCGTGCCGTAGTGCTTGTCGTACTCGGCGGCCACGCGCTCGAGAATGCCCTGGGCGATGCCCGTGCCGCCGGCGTATGTCGTCAGGGCGACCACCCTGACGTCCTGCCGGAACAGATGCCTGAGGGCGGCTATCGACATGGGGTTGAGCTCGGCCATGACGTCGCCTTCGTAATCGAAGGAGAACAACACGATGTCGCCGGCCTCGAGGTCTTCGATGTGGTCGTAGAAGCCCCTGGTCTCGTCGGAGACCTGCACAGGCATTCCGATGGGGGCGATCAGCGGCAGGGCGACGGCCAGGGTCATGCACAGGTAGATGATCCTCCGGTCGATCTTCATCATCCTGTCGTAGAACGCCATCAGTCGGACTTCCCCAGGTAAGTGGTTTCGATTCCCAGTATTATCTTTATCGCAGTCGCCGTCATGCCGAGGCCGACGCCCATCATGATGCCCCGCTTGGCGGCGAGGTTGGGGACGTTGAGAATCCAGTCGGCGACCGTGCTCACCGTGACTTCATGGCCGCCGATGCTGCCGCCGATGAGCGCGCCCACGGGGACGCGTCCGAGCATCACGACCGCGCCCGCGATGAGCAGCAGCGTCGCGGCGAAGGTCCTGGCGCGGAAGGCGCGGTACGAGGCCGACGCCACGAAAAAAGCGAGCAGCGAGAACATGGTGGACTGCATGGGCACCTGCATGTTCTGGAACATCCATGTGTACGGACCGCCCTCGGTCTTCCAGATGAGCGCCGCGAGAACCATGGCGGCGAGCCCTATGAGCGTGACATAGGAGTACTGCCAGTTCTCCTGCTTCCGTTCTATCTTCCGTGTGTGGTGGCGGATGAGACTCCACGTGCCGAGGATCAGCGTGCAGCCGAGGACGACCTGCTTCCAGTCGAGGAAGAGGTTGTAGATCCTCAGGAAGAGGGGATTGGGCGTGAAGAACTGGATCAGCATGAGCATGCCTATGATGAAGGCGAGCAGCACAGGCCCCTGTCGCTTCATGCGTCCTCCTACTGCAAGAGCTTCCTGTATGCTTCGAATGTCCCCGGACTCGCGACGGCCAGCGCGATGCCGACCACCATGGCGGCGAGTATGAGTATCTTGGCGTAGTCCTGGGCCTTGAGCGCCCCCAGCAGAAGCGGCCGCCTCGAGAGGTAGACGGCGCCCGCGTAGAGTTCCTCTCCGATCAGGGTGTAGTCGCAGGCGCTTATGAAGAACGGGAGCTGGGCGTCGGAGTCGGTTCCCGCTATCTGTATGGCCCCGGTCGCATTGCCGGTCTCGGCCAGCACCAGTGACTCGGCGTAGAACTTGCCGATGAAGAAGTTGGTCGCCGGCCTCTCACGCACCATGTAGCCTGCGACGGCCGCTGCGTATCCGAACTGGCTGAAGGTGACGTAATAGACGTTCTCGTCCTGATAAAGGTGCGGTTTGCCCACGCTGGCGTAAGCCTCTCGGACGACCTGCTGCGCCACCGCCATGACGATGGGGTCCCTGTTGGGACAGACGAGCTTGGTCTCGTATTCACCGGCCTTCTTGGCCACCTGCCCGAGGATGTCTATGGCGGCCACGGTTGCCACTTCGTCCATGGGGTCGAGGCCCGGCACGTAGAGTATGGGCCGTCCCATCTCGGTGGCTCTCCCAACGGCTTCCTCTACGGCTTCGAGGCCGGCGATGCGCCTTATGAAGAGATCGGCGCCGCGCCTGGCCCGCTCGACGAGGACGAGGACGAGGGCCATGAAGACGCCGACCGCGACGAGGACATTGACCGTGGCACTCCTCAGGTATTGCCGTTCGGGCCTGGCGGGCGGCGTCGGGACCGACGGGGACTTGACCGCGCCCAGGCATGCAACCACGGCATAGGAGTAAGCGGTCCCGCCGTCGAGGTCGGAGTCGACGAAGACGGTGTCGCCCGGAGCGGCCGAGTCGACGAGCGCCCAGCCCCAGGTGTCGAACGACATGTCGATCGAGTCCGCGGCGGCCGGCGCGGCCGGCGCCTGAGCCTGGCCGGCGTGCCGCCGGATCTCGAAGGCTTCGATCTCCTCGGGAGGCCCGGCGTAGGTCCAGGTCAGCGTCAGCGAGGTTCCCCAGTCGTCGGGTGTGTCGGCGACCCGGCCCTCGGGCGCCGCGGCGCCCGAGGGGTGCGCCGAGAGAACCACGGAGAACAGAAGCGCGACGACCAGTGCCGCTAACGACGGCGACCTGGATTCGCCTCTCGGGGTTACAGCCTTCATCGCCGCAATCCTAGCAATTCGGGTCTCCCGTGTCAACCGGCGGTCCGACAGGGTCTGACCCCCTTGGGGTTTGGCCCCGCACGACCGGGATTGTGCATTTTGAGCTCTGACCCCCTCATCTGACCCCGTCGTTGACGGGGGGGTGGGGGGGGTGATAGCATAGCCCGGAGGGGAGAGCAGATGGACCAGAGACCTACCTTTCAGGAGCTACAGGACTTCGAGGAGAGAAGGTGCGACGGGCCGTTTCTCTTCGTCGATTACTGGGCGAGCGTGCTCAATCTCAAGCATGTCGTCAACCTCGAGTGCCTGAGCTCCATCGGCATGTCGCTGGAGTCCTTCCGTAAGTTCCTGAACCGTCCCTCGGCGGGCCTGCCCCGATTCGGCTATCTCATTCTCTACTCGCTGCTCAAGCCCTTGCTCATCGTCTGCGGCCTCGTCCGGAAGCTCGCAGGCCGGGGGCGGGAGGAGGCGGAGTGCGCCGACGACGCATCCCCGAGCGAGATCGAGCGCCTCATGATCGACTACTCCCTCCGCATCGAGCCCAAGCAGGGGGGGCTGGCGGACGTCTATTCGGGCGTCGACAAGCTGGCCTCGGGCGTTCTCAACCCGCTCCGGCTGGTCGGTTCGAACAGCATGTTCTTCGCGCGCTACAAGGTGTTCCTCGCCTCGCTGGTCGTGCTCGGCTACGGCGCCTTGATAACGCCCTTCATGAGGCTCCTGCACGCCGAGCCTGCGGCTGCCTATCTGGGGTATCTCCATTACCCCATAGTGGTGCTCATTCTCTGGGCGCTCTTCGACGACCTGCTGACCGCCGTGGCGTCGCCGCTGCCCATCATCGCCATACGCGTCATCGTCAGGGAGGCCCACGGCTTCGAGGGTTTCGTGATAGCCATAGTGCTCACGGCCCTCATCCTCTACCTGGTGGAATGGTTCTTCATACCGAGGTCGTTGCCCCCGGCGCTCTATTTCTACGTCAATGACGGGAGGAAACCGCATCTCCACTACAGGGAGGGGCATGAACCCTACTGGCTGGAGGGCAAGTACTACTGGGTCTGGAGGTACGTCCACCTCGCCCCCGCGGAGCTTCTCAAGTTCTGGGAGAAAGACTGGGAGAGACTGGAAATCTGGATCAGGGCCGACGGCGAGTCGAGGGGGAGCCTGGAGTATGTCGTCACCGACTTCCATTACCGGGAGCTCTGGTTCCGTTATGACGGAATCACGTATCCCAAGGCGCGGGAGTATCACAAGGCCCTGCTCTCGCGCTTCATCGACACCCCCGAACGCCTGACCTGGCTGATCGAAGTCGATATGGACATCGTGTTTCACACCCCCAGCCTGAAGGGCGTCTATCTCACGCGCGGCAAGCGCCTGTCCTTCGGGAGGCGGATCCTGTCGGTGCTGACGGTGATGTGGAAGCGGCCGATCAAGGAGAACCCGGACAAGTACAAGCGCAGGCTGGAGCACCTGGAGGTCGAGGGTACGGGATTCCTCGAGGACGTACCCGAACACTTCCGCACCATGGTGACGCGCCAGCTCCTGCGCCTCCCCTGGGCCTACTGGAGATTCCCGCGGGGAGCCGGCTCGGCCCGCCAGCTCCTCATATACGACGGCGGGAATACGAAGTTCGACCCCGAGCCGACCTCGGACAGGACTTTCCAGATCAAGCAGCCGGGCCCCGAGCTCGAATAGAGAAAGGCCCGGAGCGCAGCCCCGGGCCGTCATGCAGCGAATTGTGCTACTGTATCTGGCCTTCGATGAGCGATTCGCCTTCGTCGGTGACGACGACCACCGGGTTGATCTGCTCGATCAGGAGGTTGAGCATCTTGGCGGTGTTGGTCAGCTTGGTGAGGCTTCTCTCCTTGGTGGCGTCCGAGACTTCGCCGACATCGAGTAGACTCTGCTTGACCTTTTCGAAACCGACCCTGGTGCTCTCTGTGGACTTGAGAGCGGCCTTGTTGACGAGGTCGACGGCCTTGCCGATGTCTTCGACGGCCTCGGTGTACATTCCCATCTCTACTTCCCTGTAGGCCCTGGAGATCATCGCCCTGGCGTTGAGGACCGGCAGGTAGTAGAACTGGAGCACGTCGACGAAGTCGCTTATCACTTTGAAGTCTTCGAGGGCCTGCTTCTTGTACTTGCTCGACGAGATCCGCCTGTTGATCGTCTCGTTGAGCCCGCTCATCGCCTCCCTCAAGGTCGGCAAGGCGTCGTCCACTTCCTTGAAACCGGCCTTTTCGACATCCGGGTTCCACTCGACCTTGGGCCCCCCGCACGAAGTGACCAGCATCGCGGCCGAAGCCAGGAAAAGCAAGGCTGCTGCT
>JALGWA010000093.1 GCA_025774425.1 bacterium | reverse complement strand
CCGGGCTCTTCCAGTAGATGGTCGGATCGGGGGACAGGGTGTACTGCAGCCCCGTGATCTCCCGGGCGAAGTAACCCGGTTCCGCCCAGGACTTGAAGCAAAGCGTGTCACCCTCGAAGACCTCCACGGGGACGTCCATCTCGCCGGGGTTCGAGGTCGACCGCGATGCGATCATGTCCCCGAGTCCGCCCAGACACGGGCCCGTGTAGCAGCGGATGGTGATCGACGGCCCGCTGATGAGAGCGGGGTCGATCGTGACGATGAGTATGTTCTTGTCGGCCCTGAATACCTGCTGCACGGCGCCGGCATTGTCCTTGGCCTGCACGAAAAAGGTCCATGGGTCGTCCGGCGGGGCGGGGACCTCGTTCTCGAGGACGACCTCGGTCTCCGCCGTCCACGGGCTCCACCTGGAGTCGTTGTCATTCTCGGGCGGCAGGCCCGCCGGCGGGTCGTAATACCTCTTCTTGCAGTAGCGGTACGCCACCACCTCGCCGTCCGGGTCCCGGCCGCTCCAGGATATGCGCAGGCAGGTCGGCTGCGTGCTGCTCGGCGGGCTCGGAGACACGAACCACGCTTCCGGCAGGACCGTCGACGTCGTGAAGCTCCGGTACGGCGGGCTGGTATCCGCGGCGCCGCCGTTGTCGACGGCCCTGACGAAGAAGGTGTAGCTGCTCGAGCAGGCCCCAGCCTCGGAACAAAGGTCGGCGTTCAGCGTGAACGTCGACTCGCTGACAGCCGCCTTCTCCCAGGTCAGGTCGTCCTCGACGAGCGACGCCCCGAGAACGACCTGGCCGGTCCGCCACGCGATCTCGAAGTACTCGACTTCGCCGTCGGGATCGGACCCGTCCCAGACTATATGCGCCCTGTATTGCTGCTCCGGCAGGAGCTCCAGCGACAGGATGGATGTCGTGGGGGGAAGGTTGGGTGCAGTGCCGCCGCCTTCGTCGCCGCAGGAGACGGCCAGCCCCGACACACCCAGCAGCACGACTGCCAGGATGGTTCTTCTCATGGACTACGCTCCGAAGTTTAGAGTGAACTTGAAACTCATGCCCCCGATGTTGGTCTCGGGCGAGTCGGGTATCTTGACGCCGTCCACCTTCCACTGCCCGCGGCTTATCCGCGCCCAGAGATAGGATCCAGCGAAGTCGAGGGACATCCAGGGAAGAACCCACACCCTGAGCTCGAGATAGGGTTCGAGGGCGAAAAACACGCCCGTCAGCATGGACGTCATGTTGAGGTCGTCGGCGGCCACCGAGTCCCCCGATGTCTCCTCGAAGGGCGCCCAGGCGCCGTCCCAGTCGGCGACGGAGCGTGAGTTTCTCGTCCGGGCCACCTGTATGCCGCCGCCCCCGATCAGCGCTCCCAGTGTGCCTTCGACCCGATCGGTGCCCTTGTTGAGCCCGAGTATCATGCCGCCGTAGCCCATCTCGACCTTGGCCTCGCGCGAGCAGCAGTCCGGGATGCCGCTCGTCTCTGTAGCGCCGCCGTAACCGGCGCCTCCGATGATGAGACAGCCGATCCGGCCGTAGCCGCGTCCTCCCAGGAGCAGGATGTCCTCCGAGAGGGGCGGGATGCCCATCCCACGGACCTTGTCGTTCAGCACCCCGAAATCGGCGTTGAGATAGCCCACGGTGAAACCGCCCGCGCCTCCCGCACCCGCTCTGCTCCTGGTCTCCATCCGGTCTGCGGCGCCCTCGTTCCGGTCGGCATCGGAAGCATCGCGCTCACCCGCCTCCGGCGTGAGCCCATCTCCGGCCGCGCCCATGATCTCCACGGCCATTGCTACTTCCGTCCCACCCGTGACGGCAGCGGACTGGCCGCCGGCTCCCGCGGCGAACGGAAGCAGCGGCACTGCCAGCAGGATACAGGCGATTGCCGCTGTCCTGGTCATACTTACCCCTCCTTTGCCTGGTTGTCCTTGCTTTACTCTACTCACTTACGGGGCGGGTCTCAAGGGTCTACGTGGAATGCTAGCGCAGAAGGCCGGAGGGAGTCAATGCCGATGTGACCGGCGGCGGGGCACCGGGCGGCCGGCCCACGGCTTTCTCAGCGGAATAGGCCCCTCTTGATGTCGCGGCGCATGTTCTCCAGGTTCTCCTCGCGCGCCTCGATCTCACGCGCCATCTGGGCGTTCTCGATGGTCGTCGGGGAGATGAAGATCAGGAGTTCGGACTTGATCGTCTTCTCGCGCTTGTTGCGGAACAGGAAGCCGAGGAACGGGATGTCCCCCAGTATGGGCGTCTTTGATATGCTCTGCAGGATGCTGTCCTTGAGCAGTCCGCCTATGATGACGGTTCCGCCGTCGGCCACCCTCACGGTGGTCTCGACCGTTCTCCGGTCGACCACGGGTGTGCCGCTGAACCACTCCACGACCTCGCTTATCTCCGGCCTTATCTTGAGGTAGATCTCGCCGTCGGGGGCGAGCTGCGGGGTGGCCTCAAGCTTTATGCCGACGTCGACGAATTCGATCTCCGTCTTGGACGTCGTGGAGCCGTACTGGCTGAGCTCGGTGAGTGTGCTCACGTAGGGCACCTTCTCCAGCACTTCGATGACGGCGGGCTGGTTGTTGAGCGTCGCGACCCTCGGCGCCGACAAGAGATCGAGTTTCGTGTCCTTCGCCAACGCCTGTAGTATGACGTCGACGTTGTTCTTGCTCACGGCGAATTCGAAGCCGCGGTAGTCCGGCATCTCACCGGTCTGGCCGCCGAGGCCGGTCTCCTCCGGGCGCGGCGCCGGGGCGAGATTCTGTATCCAGTCGGATGTCATCCCCTCTATGCCGAACACGGACGCGTCCAGAATACTCCAGTTGATGCCCATCTCGTCGTCCGAACCGAGGCTGACCTCCACTATCCTCGCCTCTATCATCACCTGCTTTCCCCGCAGTTCCGACAGGCCGAGGAAGGTGCCTATCCTGTCGAGGTTGGCCGCCCTGTCGATCACCATGACGCTGGCCGACGCCGGGTCGACGATGATCTGGCCGCTGTCGGAGAGGAGGCCCCGAAGCCTCTCCTCGAGGCCGTCGTCCAACTTGTATCCCAGGTGGAAGACCCGCTTGACGGGCTTCTGTTGGGAGACCATGATGATGTCGCCCCGCTGCTCCCAGCCGCAGCCGACCATGGCGAGCACCGCCTCGAGAGCTTGCCCTACGCCGACATTCTCGAAATTCGCCGTCACCTTTCCCTGTATGTTCTCCTCCATGACCACGCTTATGCCGTAGTCCCTCGAGAAGGCCCTGAGCACATCATTTATGTCAGCGTCGGCGAAGCTGATCGAGACCGTCGCCTGCAGGGCCTCGTCGTCGAAGGGGTTGGCGGACAGTGGAAGGGCTGCGGAGGCGACTGCCGCGGCGAGAATCGCCGAGACGACTGCGGTTTTCGCTATCATTGGTTCATCCCCGTTCACTCTATGTAGATGGTCTTCGTCCCTGTCTCATATTCGACAACGACGCTGTTTCTGTTTATGGTTTTTATCCGCCCGGCGCCGAGCATGTCGCCTTCCCTGAGAAGGATGTCGCCGGCCAGAACGCATCTCTCGTCACCCGAAATCAGCACCCCCGTGACGGTGAAGCGTGCATCCCGCTTCCCGGCCGGTGCCCGGGACGTCGTCTTCGCGGCCGGCGTCGGCGCGGCCGCATGCGCCGGCGCGGCGGCCGTGAACGGGTTGCGGCGCCAGGGCCCCGGCTGCTTGTACCCGCCGGTCGCCCAGTTGGGCGCGGAAGCCGTCACGAGTTCGGACTCGACGTCGCCTCCTTCGTAGACGAGGTTGTGGCTCCGCCTCTTCCCGCCGCTGAAGTGGACGACGTTGTACAGCACAACGCCTGCGAGCGCGCACAGTATGATCACCTGCACCTTCCGGTTTCCCAGTCCTGCGACCATCGTCTACCTCGGTATGCCGTGAAGTCTCACGGTCATGGAAACATCCACCTTGTCGTGCTTGGCGGACCTGCTCATGATCCTCAGGTGGTCGAACGTCTCGTCCGGGCCCTCGGTGAGGATTTCGCCGAGGAAGTCCACGGTTCCCGCCAGAGTCGCCGTGAGGCTGACGCTGAGGTTGGAGACCACGTATTCCTGGAGATCTTCCGACTCGCCCGCCGGTATCGCGATTTCCTGCTTCTCGGTACGGGCGACGTCGAAGGTCATCGCGTCGACGCCCGCCTTCTCCCCGGCCCTCCTCAAGGACGTAATGAACGAAGCGATCTCGGGGATCTCCGGCACTTCGGTGTTTCGGTCCCGCCGCGTCTCGGCCGTTCTGAGCTTGACCTCCAGGAGTGACCGCCTTATCTCGGCGTCGATGCGCTTGAGCTCTTCCCTTCTCTGCCTGGCCCTGGCCAGCGCCGGCAGCAGGTCCACCGCGACCAGCACCACGCTCAGGACGACGGCGACCACGAGTGCGCCGAGCAGTATTTTCAGCCTGCGCGTCATCTTCATTCCAGTTCGGCCCCCAGTTCGAAACGGATCGCCCCCGCGAGCATGTCCCCCTCGTGCCGGGACGCCGTCGAGCCCTGCGGCAGCACATCGACGTCGCGGAAGAGGTCTGACGTCTCGAGGTTCTCCCGCATCCGCGTGAGCAGGGTCGCCGTGTTGTTCACATCGATGACGACTCCGTCGGCCGCCAGGGTCCATTCGGAGAACTCCCCGGGCGGTGCGGAGGTCCTCGAGAACGATAATTGCTCGAGAACGACGCCTTCGGGGACGCAGTTGCCGATCTCCCGCAGGACGTCCGGCCAGACCGGCGAGACCTCGTCCAGCATCGAGTATGCGATGGTCCTGGTCTCGACGGCGGTTTCCGCTTCGCCCGCGCCCTCCGCCAGCCGCTCGCCCACCGACTCCAGGACGGCGTTCTCGGCGGCCACGGCGCGCGCGTAGCGGTCCGCGGCGGTGTCGAAGGCGCGAGCCGCCGCGAAGACGGTCGCCAGCGCGGCCACGGCGAGGACGAGCGCGGTGGTAACGCGGTTTTCGACTCCCGATTCCTCGTGCCTTCCCGGCGGCGCGAACGCGGGAGAGCCGGGTCGCAGCACCAGCAGCGCGAGACCGAGGGCGACGCAGAACAGGCTGCCGTTGACGGCCGGTCCGACGTCGTCGCCTCTCGCGATTCCGTCGAGCGGATCGAATATCTCGACCGCCGTTCCCATCTCCCTGCCGAGCGCCGATGTCATTCCGGGCACGAGGGAGGCTCCGCCGCAGAGCAGGATCGTGTCCGGCGAAGGCAGGCCGTGTCTCTCGGATGCGAAGGACAGCGAACGGTGTACTTCGACGACGACCTGCTCCATGACGTCGCGGACCGACTCGGCATACGCCCGCTCGACGGGATCGTCTTCGTCGGCGTCCTGGAAAGTGAAATCGGCGCCCGTCGAGAGAATGAGTTTCTCGGCTTCGTCGGCCGGCATGTCACAGAGGTCCGAGATGGTCTCGCTTAGAGCGTCCAGCCCTATCTTGATGGACCTCGAGAAGACGAGACGTCCCCTGTCGAGGAGGATCAACTGGGACCAGGTCGCCCCCATGTTGAACACGCAGACGGCCCGGTCCGCGACCCCCGGGTACGCCGCCCTCGCGCATTCGGCGAGCGCGACGACGTCGGCGTAGGCCGCGTCCGCCTCGATCCCGTACTCGGCGAGCCCCGCGAACGCAGCCGATACACGCCCGGCCGGCGCCGCAGCGGCGAGAACGTCGATCTTGCCCGCGGGCCCGGGGGCGGCTTCGAATGCGACCACGGCGTCTTTCCGCAGGTCGCGGGCGACGCTGCGCCGGACGAGTACGGCGAGTTCGCGCGCGGGCATCTGCGGGAATTCCATCCGGAAGGTTCTGACCTCGTGCCCCCCGATGCCGGAGGCGCGTATGTCGGCGCGTTCATCGGCCAGCGCCGCCGCGCTTGCCGGAAGTCCGCCGCGCTCGTCGACGAGGCTGTGCACGACCGGTGCGTCGCCGTGCATTCCGACCAGCGCGACCTGCGTGCTCCGCGTTCCGACGTCGATCCCGGCGGCGACCGTCTTCCTTCTCGCAACGGCACGGATGCCCGCCTTGAGCCTGGCGTCCACCTCGTCAATAAGGGTAGATATCATCTCCGCCACCCAGGGCCATGTCCGGCCCGTAACTGATGAACTGGTTGGCTTCCACCCGGTACTCGTTGAGCCACTCGTCGCGGCGATAGGACTCGTCCGAAAGGTAGGAGCCTGCGAACAGGTCGCCTATGGCCGTTGTTGGCTGCATCGGCCTGCGCCGCCGCCTTCACGATCTCGAGCTCCATGCGTATCCTGTCGACCTTCCTCTTGTAGACGGCCGTCGCGTCGATCGTCATCACGAGGTCGTCCGAGTTTCCATATATGCCGTCGGGGCCGTTGCTCGTAAGCGTGCAGGAGGAGGCGCCGGGGGAGTGGGAGTAGGCCAGGGTTCTCTTCCAGGCGTCCTTGACGAAGTCGTTGTTCTCGAAGCCGGCCGATATGTACGGACCGTCCCAGCCGCCCACGCCGGGGTCGGTCACAAGGTCCGCGAGGTCGATCTCGGCGTCCCCCGTGGCCGTCGGGAACCCGTCGACGTCGGCGTAGTAGGAGAGAAGCGCTTCCTTGAGCGCCTCCATGCCCTCCTCGCTCGCTTCGATCTCGGTGCTCAGGATGGACGTCCCGATCACCGTTCCCACGATGCCCGCGAACACGGAAAGTATCGCGAGCACGACCAGCACTTCGAGCAGTGTGAATCCCTCTTCCATCGTCTTCACCTTCTTACGAGCATCAGCATCTTGTAGAGCGGCAGGAAGATGCTCAATGCGACCATCGCCACGGCGACACCCATCACTACGGTTACGAGGGCCTCGAACGCCGTCATGATGCGGGCGACTGCCGGTTTGACCTCGCGGTCGTAGGCGCGGCTGGCCTTGTCGAGCAGGGCCGCCAACGCGCCCGTCCTCTCGCCCACGGCCACCATCCTCACGAAGAGAGCCGGGAAGAGTCCCGTCTTCTTGAGCGAGGAAGCCACGGTGTTGCCGGAGCTCACGCTCTCGGCCACCTCTCTCCCGGCGCGCATGTAGTGGAAATTCCCGGCCGCCAGACCGGCGAGGTTGAGAGCGCTTATTATGTCCACGCCGGACCCGACCGTCGTCGCCAGCGTGTGTGCGAAGCGCGTCAATGCCAGCTTCCTCATCAGTTCGCCGACCACCGGTGTGGCCAGTTTGATGCGGTCGTAGGTGCGTCGGCCCGTATCCGTCGCGCCGAAGAGCTTGACGAGCACGGCGAGGGCCACCACGCCGGCCAACACGAAAGGCCAGTATTCCCTCAGGAACATCGCCGCCCCCAGGAGCATCCTGGTGGGAAGCGGAAGGGGGAAGCCCTTCTTCGCGAAGATGGCGGCGAAGCGCGGCAGGATGAACCCGACCAGAAGGGCGACGACGACCGTCAACATGATCCCGACGATCACCGGATAGGCCGCGGCCTGCTTGATCCTCGAGGCGATCTCCTCTTCCCATTCGAGGTAAGAGACCAGCCTCTCGAACACGCTCTCCAGGCTGCCCGTCTCCTCGCCGGCCCTCACGGTGTTGACGTAGAGGGCGCCGAAGTTGGTCGGACTCATCTCCATGGCGTCCGACAGACTCCTGCCCCTCCGGAGCTCCGCTATAATGCTGCGGACGGTCTCCTTGAGGAGCATGTTGTCCGTTTCGGCGCCGATGTCCTCAAGGCCCTCGAGCAGCGGTACGCCGCTCCCCGCGATCGACGCGAGCTGCGCCGTGAACGCCGTGAGTTCCTTGCGGGCGAGCCTGTGGGTCAGCCGGCGGGGCCTCGCCACCTTCCTCGACGAGACCAGGTAGAGACCCGAGTCCTTGAGTCCGGCCTCCAGGTCGTCCGGCCCGTCGGCGGTGGCGACGCCGCTCACGGCCTTGCCGAGCTCGTCCCTCGCCTTGTACTTGTAGTAGGGCATCAGAGGTTCACCTTCTCAATGCCCGCTTGTCGGCCGGACGTCATCTACTTGAGCATGATCGCGATGTCGTCGCCCTCGGGAGCGCTGTCGCGCTCGTCGGTCTCGATGTCGCCGTTGGGCCCGGCGCAGACGATCCACGCATGCTCATTGGAGTTGGTGAAGCCCCTGACCCAGAACCGGTATTCGTTGCCCCACGGGTCGGCTTCGATTCTCTCGATGTAGGGCCCACGCCAGCTCGGGTAGTTCCGCGTGTTCACCGTCAGGTGATTGTAGAAAGTATCGTACTGGCCGCTTGGCCAGGACGCGCCGTTGTAGCCCGGGTCATTGGCGTTGCTCGAGTCCAGCCTCTCGTAGTACTGGTTGGGCGCGCCGT
>JALGWA010000092.1 GCA_025774425.1 bacterium | reverse complement strand
GGGCGCGAATACGCGGGCCGGGCGGTGGTGGAGGTGATCGACCTCAGGGAGAACCGCGAGGCGGCGCGCGAGTACGGCGTGCGCGTCATCCCCACGCAGATCTTCTACGACGCGGACGGCAGGGAGGTGTGGAGGCATGAGGGCTTTCTCTCCAAGGAAGCCATAGCGGCCAAGCTCGCGGAGATGGGGGTGCCGCCCCTTGGTGAATGAGATCTTCTCGGGCTTGACGGACGCGGTCTCCGGTACTCCGCTCGTCGCCGTGCTGGCTTCGATGGCATGGGGGGTGCTCAGCATCGTTCTGAGTCCGTGTCATCTCGCCGCCATCCCTCTCATCATCGGCTTCATAGGCGGACAGGGGGCCATGACCACCCGGAGGGCCTTCACCCTGGCGCTCCTCTTCTCACTGGGCATACTCGTCACCATAGGCCTGATAGGCGTCGCGACCGCCGCCCTGGGCCGCATGCTCGGGGACCTCGGTCCCCGCATGAACTACGTGGTGGCCGTCGTCTTCTTCGTGATAGGCCTCCACTTTCTGGGCGTCGTGCCCATGCCCTTCTCCGCCGCGAATGCCAAGATGGGCGGGCGCCGGGGCCGCGTGGCGGCGTTCATCCTCGGCCTCGTCTTCGGCCTCGCCCTCGGCCCGTGCACCTTCGCCTACATGGCGCCCATGCTCGGGGTGACGCTCTCGGTGGCGAGAACCGACATCGGATACGGCATCCTGCTCCTCGGCGCCTACGGCGTGGGCCACTGCGGGGTGATAACGGCCGCGGGCACCTTCACCGGGATCGTCGAGCGCTACCTCAAGTGGTCGGGCGGATCGCGCGGCCTCGACATCGTCAGGAAAGTGTGCGGGGTGCTGGTCATTCTGGGAGGGGTCTACCTCATTCGGGCGGGCTGATTGCGCATTGAAGAAGACCCCGGCGGTAATCGCCGGATACGCCCTCTCCGGTGCCCGGGGAGAATTCCCGGTCGCTCCCCGGTGAGGGCGGTGTGAACCCCCCGGCCGGCGAGGGGCAATGCCGCGGCCAGAAAGAGCTTGACCGCCGGGGCGGGCTCGGGTAAACTGTAGGTACCGACCGGTCGGTATGCGACAGCGACTCTTGTCTCTCCAGGAGGCGCCGAGTGGACACCAGGCAGAGGATCATGAGGACGGCCCTGGCGGTCTTCCTGCGGAAGGGTTACGACAGGGCCTCCATGAACGAGATAGCGAGGGAAGCGGGCGTCACCAAGGGTGGAATATACCATCACTTCGAGAGCAAGGAACACCTGTTCAGGGAAGCTCTGTCCTTCATCACGTCCGAGATGGACAGGTGGAGCACCGCCAGGTTCCGCGACGTCAGGTCGGCGCAGGACCTGCTGGCCGCGCTCTTCGGGTCGATCGGGCCCATGAGGGAAGCCTTTGAGAACATAGTCGGCGGGAAGGCGGAGCGGCACCCGTACAGCTTCCTCGAGATCCTGGTCAATGCCGCCCGCAGGGACGAGGGGGTCAGGCGCGAGATGGGCGCCATGTACTCGCGGACGCGTGGGAACATGACCCGCCTACTTCTTCGAGCCCAGCAAGGCGGGGAGATCCGCGGCGACATAGACTGCAGTGCGCTTGCCCTCGAGATCACGGCTCTGATGGAGGGGATTCTGTTGCTGAGCGTCATCGATGAGACCGTCGACCTCGATGAGGTAGGGGAGCGGATATACGCGAACATGTGGAGGATGGTCGCGGCGTGATTATTTTTTGCGCGGCCACATACCGACCGGTTGGTATGTCGCGACCTCTTCCCGGCCAGATGGGAAGGAGGCTGACCCATGAGGATCACGAGGTTGGTATCGGGAGTGCTGCTCTGGGTGCTGGTCCTGGCTCTGACCATGATGGTGGTGTCCGCCGGACCGCTCCGGAGGCTGGCGGGGGATTCGGGTTGGCTGTCACCCGGGACCACGGCCCAGGCGGGGATGCTGGTTTGGTCGCTGGCTCTCATGCTTGTCCTCGGCAAGGGGGATCTCGCCAAGTACGGCTTCCGGATGACGACCGCGGCGCACCTCAAGTCCACGTTCGTATTCGGGAGCGTCGCAGCGGTGGTCGTCCAGGTGATCCTGGCGGCAATCTGGAAGGTCTTGCCGCCGTCGGGAGGGCATCCGGCATCGGCGGGATCTTCGTTCCTCCAGATCGTCGTTACGGTCTGGATCATCGCGAGCATTTGCGAGGAAGTGTTTCTGAGGGGCCTGGTACAGACCTTCCTGGCACCGCTCAAGCATGTCGGCATAACGCTCTTCGGCCTGCGCCTCAGCCTTCCGGTCATCACCGCCGCCGTCTTGTTCGGCGTCATGCACGTCATGCTGCTGACCATGGGAGCGGACAAGTTCCTGGTCGCGGGCATAGTGATTTCCGCGGGCGTCCTCGGCCTTGTTGCGGGATACTACAGGGAGCGGACGGCCAGCCTGATCCCCGCGATAATGGTTCATATGCTGTTCAACGTCTACGGCGGCCTCGCCCAGTATGTTCAAGGGCTGCTGGCGAACCGGGCCGGGCTCTAGGGAACCGGTTGGGAGACGGAGCCCATCGCTCCGGTCGGGGGTCACCCGCGCGAAGACGGCCGACGGTCGATTGGCTTACAAGGTCCCGGAAAAGTCTAACCACCCGGGAGGCGGGATGTGGTACAATGGAAAGTGTAGGAAGCATTCCGGGAGGTGTGCCATGAAGAGCATTATCGGAGTTTGGGCGATTGTATTGGGCCTGGCCGGGGGTGTCGCGGCGGCGACCGTCACGGTGGACGGGGCGGGCTCGGGCGACTACCTGACCATACAGGAGGGCATCGACGCCGCGGGCCCGGGCGACACGGTGCTCGTCCAACCGGGGACATACACGGGCGCGGGCAACCGCGACCTCGACTTCGGGGGCACCAACCTCGTGCTCGTCTCGAGCGGCGGCTACGCAGTGACGACGTTGGACTGTGAGAACGCCGCGCGCGGTTTCGTTTTCTCGAGCTGCGAGGACACGACGGCCGTCGTGCGGGGCTTCACGATTGCGAACGCAGCCGCGGACAGCGGTGCGGGCGCGTTCCTGACGAAGGGTTCGGACCCGCGGTTCGAGGCGTGCCTGTTCCTGAACAACACGGCTTCGGACAAAGGCGGCGGCCTCTGTTGTGTGAGCTCCTCGCCTGTCGTCCGGAACTGCAGGTTCGAGCAGAACACGGTCGGCGGGGGCACGCTCGCGGCCGGCGGTGGGGCGCAGCCGGCCTCAGTCGTCTACCCGCATGGCGGGGGCATGGCGTGCCTCGACGGTTCATCACCCGTCATCGAGGACACCGACTTCGATCTCAACGTGGCGGGCGGGGGTGGAGGAGGCCTGTATTGCTACCAATCCCCGCCCGAGTGCGTGAGATGCGACTTCACCGGCAACAACCTGTCGACCTACGGTAACGCGGGCGGTGCCGTCGCACTCAGTTCCTCCGACGGCGCAGTGTTCACGGACTGCACCTTCAGGGGGAACGGCGCCGCGGAAACCATCACGGGAGCCGGGCTTTACGCATCGAGTTCCGACGTCACCATCACCGACTGCGCCTTCATGGACAATACCGCCGGCTCTGCGGCCGGCCTGAATCTCGTCTATGGTTCCAGTGGAACGATCACGGACTGTACTTTCGCGGGCAACACGGCCACCTGGGGATGCGCCGCCGCCGGTCTCCGCTGTTTCTCCGGATCGGATGCGACGATCACCAACTGCACCTTCGCCGACAACAACGGGGATCATATCTGGTGCCAAGAGGCATCCCCGACGATCGAGTACTCCATACTCGCCTATTCCACATGTGGTATCGCCGTCAGGTGCGAGGAGGGCACGGAGACCCCGCTCATCCACCACTGCTTCGTATACGGGAACGCCGCCTCCGACACCCTCTGCGGCGGCAACTTCCACGACATCGTGAACGCCGATCCCCTGTTCTGCGACATGGCCGGCGAGGACTTCACGCTCTGCCAGGACTCGCCGTGCCTGCCGGGTGCCACGTGGCCGTCGCTGGCGGGGGCCGAGGGTGAAGGCTGCCCGGCATGCGGCAACGCCGTGGAGCCGACGACCTGGGGCTCGCTCAAGGCCCTCTACCACTAGGGGGCAGCACTAGGGGTCAGAGCTCAAAATGCACAGGCAACCGTGGGGTCAGAGCTCAAAATGCACAGTGCGCCCTCAGGGAACCTCCGCGTCTATGAGCTTCTTCAGGGAGGGAGCGTACTTCTTGTCTTCCCTGTTGATGTGACCCAGCCACCACTCCTTGAGGAACTTCAAGACCATGTCCGTATCCTTGCTCCTGTTGACGTCGGCGGCGATGCGCCTGGTCTTCTCGACGAGGTCCTCATGCAGCCCGATGTGCTCGTCGAGGGCGGGATACTCCGCTTCCGCCATCAGCGCTTCCTCGGTCTTGAAATGGACGGCGACATACTGCTCCAGCATGATCAGGGTGGGCTTGATTATCTCGCTTCCGTGACCGGTCTGAATGAAATAATACAGCGAGTTGATGGTGGAGATGATTCCCCTGTGCTGCTCGTCGATTATGGGGATTCCGACCATGTTCTCGTCGCTCCACACGATGTACAGGACGTTCTTCATGTCCTTTTCTCCCTCTCGCTTCCGGTGACCGGGTCTCGCGTGCCGCCGGCTGGGCTCGCCCCCGTCGGGAAGACCTCCCGCACGGGCTCCCGCGGCATGGAAGCCGCCGTCTTCATCTCTTAACCCATCCGCGGCTCGCAGTCCAGCGCGGAGTCCGCACGGCGGGGACCGCAGGAGCCCTCGATGAGGCCGCGATCGCCTGTCCCGGGCCCGCGCCGGGGGCATGGCGATTTGTTTGTTTATCGTCTTGCATCGAACCCGGCCGGATGCTAGGCTCTGCCCATGGAGCTCGGCCCGGCCCCGACCCGGGGGCTCGGGCAAGAGGAAGATTGCATTCATGAAACAGATGCGACCGGGGACAGGTGCAGCGGAGTCCGGGCCTCGCCTGACGCGCGAGCGCGGGGGGGGGCTCAGGGTTCTCCTCGTGAACCCGCCCGCCGGCTTCTCCTACGGCATCCTCGGCATAAGCCGCCCGCCGCTCGGCCTCGCCTACATGGCGGCCGTACTCAGGGACCACTGCCACGTGCGCATCGTCGACTTCAGCGTGGAGAAGCTGGACTGGGCTGAATACCCTTACGGCGAGTTCGACCTCGTGGGCATCTCCGTCGATACGGCGAGATACCCGGTGTCCGCCGAGATCGCGAAGGTCGCCAAACGGCAAGGCGCCGTCGTGGTGATGGGAGGGCCGCATGTCAGTTTCCTCGACGGCGAGGCCCTCGGGACCGGGGCGGTGGACTACGTGGTCCGGAACGAGGGCGAGTACTCGCTTCTCTCCCTGGTCGAGTTCCTCACCGGCGCGAGGGCGCTCGAGGACGTGAGGGGGATCTCCTACCTCGACGGCGGCGAGTTGCGCAGGACGCCGGACGCCCCCTTCATCCACGACCTGGATTCCCTCCCCTTCCCGGCGAGGGATCTTCTGTCCATGGACCTCTACAAGGAGAAGATGGACGGCCGCCGCATGACCACGGTGGTGACGTCCAGGGGTTGCCCCTTCAAGTGCGAGTTCTGCTCGTCGTCACGCTTCTTCGGGGTGCGCTGGCGGGCGAGGTCCGTCGAGAACATCCTCGAGGAGGTGGAGCTGCTGCACAAGGAGTACGGCTACGGAGCGGTCTCGTTCGTCGATGACAACTTCACGCTGGACCCCGACCGCGCCGTCGCCCTGTCGGAGAAGATGCGGGCCCGGGGCTGGGACCTCGTATGGGGGGCGATGACACGCGTGGACACCGTCGTCAAGAACCCGCACATGGTCCGAGCCATGGCCGCCGCCGGCTTCAGGTGGACCTTCATCGGCTTCGAGACCGGCAACCAGGAGGCACTGGACGGGTACGGCAAGAAGGCGGATGTCGGCGACGCCTTCAAGGCCATGGAGATCCTCAAGCGAAACGGAGTCGACGTGACAGGCGCCTTCATCCTCGGCGCCCCGGACGAGACCGTCGAGATGATGAACGAGACCATCGAGTTCGCCAAGCGCCTGGATCCGCGCCGCGCGCAGTTCTCCCTGCTGACGCCCTACCCCGGCTCCAAGACCTACGAGAAGGTGAAGGACCGGCTCCTCACCAACGATTGGGGCAAGTTCTCGGGGCTGCATCCCACAATCGCCCTGGACCACGTCACGCCGGAGGAGCTCAGGAAGATTCAGATAGCCGCCTATTCGCGCTTCTACATGCGGCCGGGCAAGGTGAT
>JALGWA010000091.1 GCA_025774425.1 bacterium | reverse complement strand
ATAAGGGAGATAATCGCCAAGCCGCGCCGGCGGGAGTGAGCCCGGCGCCCCGCCGCCGGCCCCGGGCCCGGAGAGATTGCTTCCGCCCACCCCCGCCGCGTGGTATGCTTGGCGGCCGGAACCCGGATGGAGTCCGTACGCACCTCATCATCCGACATCGTGTAGGTCCTGCGCGGGAGGGTTACATGAAAAGCGCATGCGCAATCACCGGGGCGCCGCTCTGCATCCTGGTCTGCCTGTGTCTCGCGTCCGCCCTCATGGCGGCGGAGGGCATGTGGCCGCCGTACGACATCACGGACCAGGTGCTCCGTGACATGCAGAACGCGGGTCTCGAGCTCGGCAGGGACGAGATCTGGAACGAGGCCGGCACGGGCGTCGCCAACGCCGTCGTCAGCGTCGGCGCGACGGGCGCGTTCGTCTCGCCCGAGGGCCTCATCCTCACCAACCAACACGTCGCCTACGGGGCCGTCCAGCGGATAAGCACGTCGGAGAAGAACTACATCGAGGACGGCTACCTGGCGAGGACGCGCTATCGCGCGTACATCCTGCTCGGCTCCGAGGCCGTGACCGACCGGGTGCTCTCCGCCGTCGACGAGTCGATGTCGCCCCTCGAGCGCTACAATGCGATCGAGAGGAGGACCAAGGAGATCATCGAGGAGGCCGAGCGGGGGCGCGACGTCTACTGCGAGGTCAGCGCCTTCTACGGCGGGGCGAAGTATGTTCTGGACACCTACACGAGGCTCCGGGACGTCCGCGTCGTCTACGTACCCGCGAGGGCCGTCGGCGAGTACGGCGGCGACATAGACAACTGGATGTGGCCGAGGCACGCGGGGGACTTCTCCTTCCTCAGGGCCTATGTCGGTCCCGACGGACGGCCCGCCGACTACTCGGAGGACAACGTGCCCTACAGGCCGCGGCGATACCTCCAGGTCTCGCGGGAGGGCCTGCGCGAGGGCGACTTCGGCCTCATCGTGGGCTTCCCCGGCCGGACCTCGAGGTACCTCACATCCTACGGCCTGGCGCGCTACGAGGGCTTCCTGCTGCCCGAGCGCATCCGGCTGTACGCGGAGATGATACGGCTTCTGGAGGAGGAGTCCCGGGCCGACCCCGAGGCGGCCGTGAGGGTCGCGAGCAGGATGAAGGGCATCAACAACCGGCTCAAGAAGGATCGCGGCCTCCTCGAGGGCTTCAAGCGCTTCCACCTGGTGGAGCGCCAGCGGGATGTGGAGAGGCGCATGCTCGAAGCGCCGGGCGTCGCGGCGGAGGAGGCGGCGCGGCGCGGACGGCTGCTCGCGGAGTTCGAGGAAGCATACGCCCGCCGGGCCGAGTACGACATGAAGGACCTCGTCATGAGCCTCATGCTCGGCCGCGGCTCCATGCTCGGCCAGGCGCTCACGATATACAAGTGGAGCGTGGAGAAGCAGAAACCCGACATGGAGCGGGACCCGGACTACATGGACCGCGAAGTCATAAACCTGAAGCGCAAGCTCAGCCTCTTCGAGAGGGGCTACCACGAGCGCTCCGACAGGCGGATCTTCGAGATGCTGATCCGCGAGGCGCTGGCGCTCCCCGAGGGGCATCGCATGCGGGTGTTCGACGACCTCATGGCGGGCAGGAGCGGGCGGGACCTCGACGCCTTTCTCGGTGTCTTCCTCGACGAGCTCTACGGGAACACCCGCCTCGCCGACCCGGCCGAGTGCATGCGCATGTTCGACCTCTCGCGCGACGAACTCACGGCCGAGGGGGACTACTTCATCGCGCTCGCGGCGAAGCTCTACGATGAGAACGAGGAGCGGCTCGAGCGCGACAAGGTTTTCGAGGGCGCGCTCAACGCGCTGGCGCCGGAGTGGATCGAGATGATGGCCGCCGAGCGGGGCGTGGAACCCTATGCGGACGCCAACGGCACCATGCGGGTGAACTACGGCGTCGTCCGCGGCTACTCACCGCGCGACGCCGTGCACTACGGCGCCTACACGACGCTCGCGGGGGTCGCCGAGAAGCATACGGGCGAGCCGCCCTTCGACTGCCCGGCCAGGTTGCTGGAGCTCGCGGCCGGGGGCTATCGCGGCACTTATTACGACCCGGAGATCGGCGACGTGCCCGTCGACCTCCTGACGACGCATGACTCGACCAACGGGAACTCCGGTAGTCCGCTCATAAACGCTCGCGGCGAGGTCGTCGGCTGCCTCTTCGACGGCAACTACGAGTCCCTGACCGCCGACTTCGCCTTCCGCGAGGACATCACGCGTTCCATCCACGTCGACATGCGCTACATCCTCTTCATCGCGGAGGAGGTGGATCACGCCGACAACGTGCTCGAGGAGCTGGGCGTCAGGTAGCGCCGGCGCGGCATGACCGCCCGCCGCCGACTTGGCCGTGGGCTCCCGGGGCCACAGGGGGGAAGACGATGACAGGCTCCGTCAGGACGGTATTGGTCCTCGTTGTCGGGTTTTGCTGCGTCCTCTTCGCGGCTTGCGGCAGGGAGACCCGGGAGGTCTCGCCGGAGACGCCGGAGGAGGGTGATACGCTGTGGGTCGAGAAGGCCGAGGGCCTGTGGGGCCATCCCGAGACTTGCGTGCGCGTCTACACGACGCCGGATACGGTCGAGTACAACTACTCCCTCTCGTCCGGCTACACCGACCTCGAGGTCACGCTCGACGGAGGCGGCGTCCCCGACAGCGGCTCGTTCGTCATGGACATGAACCACGTGTTGAGGGCGACCTGCGAGGGCGAGGAGGCCGATACGCTGTGGGTCGAGAAGGCCGAGGGCCTGTGGGGCTATCCCGAGACTTGCGTGCGCGTTTACACCACGCCGGATACGGTCGAGTACATGTATTCCCTCATGCTGGGCTACGCCAACCTCGAGGTCACTCTCGACGGGGCGGCCGTCCCCGACAGCGGCTCGTTCGTAATGGACATGAACCACATGTTGAGGGCGACCTGCGAGGGCAAGGTGATCTGGAGGCTGGAGCTCGAGAAGCACGTGTATTACTGCAGTCCGGCCGTGGGCGCCGACGGGACGATATATGTCACCACTGGGATCTTCCGCGTGACCGACTGGGGGCGGCTGCACGCGGTGAGCCCCGGCGGGGTGGTCCAGTGGTCGTACGATTTCGATTACAACCCCTACACGCCGGTCATCGGTCATGACGGCACGGTGCTCGTCCAGGACTTCCACAACGTGCTGTACGCCTTCACGCCGGCCGGCGCCCTCAAGTGGAAGTTCGAGGATTTCGACAATCCCAACCACATATTCTACGACATGGGACAGCGCGTCCCGGCCGTCGCAGCCGACGGTACGATCTACATCGCCGCGGACGGGCTCTACGCCGTGGATCCGGACACGGGCGGGCGTCTCTGGCGGTTCAACCCTCTGCCGGGCAAGTCGTGCCGCCAGTCGCCGGTCATAGGGGCGGACGGCACCATCTACGTCTTCATACACCAGGACGCCTTCTTCGCCGTCAATCCGGACGGGACGGAGAAATGGCGGTCCGCCCTCGACCATGAGGACGAGATGGCTTTCTCCTGCCCCGCCATCGACGCGGACGGCACGATCTATGTCGGCGCCGAACGGAATAGCTACGGCTTCGTATACGCCTTCGACGCGGACGGCGCCAAGAAGTGGAAGTACGACGTCGAGGGGCCGGGGCGCACCATCAGGGCCTCGCCGACCATCGGCGCGGACGGCACCGTATACGTCGCGACCAAGTCGGGCGGCTACGACACTCCCGCCAAGATCATCGCGCTCTCGCCGGCGGGGGCCAAGCTGTGGGAGTTTATCGTCGAGACTTTTCACGGGCCCGACGCGGCGGACGATGTCTACTCCACGCCCTCGGTGGGTGCGGACGGCATGATCTACTTCGGCTCGGAGAACGAGCATTTCTACGCCCTCAACCCGGACGGCACCCTGAACTGGAAAGCTCAACTGGCGCACGGCATCAACTGGTCGTCGGGGGCCATCGTGCCCGATGGAACCCTCTACATCGGCACGCATCACGAGAATCTCCCCAACAGGGGCAATCTCTACGCCATCAGGACGACCAGCATGGGCTATGCGTCTTCGCCGTGGCCGAGGTTCAGGCGGAACAACAGGAACGACGGAAGATACGGCGCCGAGTAGGGCCGTGCATCCGTGGGGTCAGAGCTCAAAATGCACAGTCGCCCGGTCCTTGCCGTCCCGGTTGGGTGGGGTCAGACCCCCAAGGGGGGTCAGACCCCGTCATGATCCTGCACGGTCGGCTGGCCCGCTGCCGCTTCCTGGGGGACCACGGGCGCCTTCCGGGTTCTCCTGTATCGGGTGGAGTGTTGCGGCCGGGCGTGACCGGCGGGCGCGCCTTCCGGCATGAGCGCCGGCCTGCCGCTCCCCCGGTGCCCGCCCGCTAGCCGTAGAGCTTGCCGGCCGCGTGCCTCTCCCGGAGATGCTTGAGCATATCCTCGGTCATGGCCGCGAGATCCCATTTGGGCCGCCAGCCCCACTCCTCGCGCGCCGCCGAGTCGTCGATGGAGTTGGGCCACGAGTCGGCGATCTTCTGGCGGTAGTCGGGCTCGTAGGTTATCTCGAACTCCGGTATGTGCTTCTTTATCTCGGCCGCGAGCTCCGCCGGCGTGAAGCTCATGGCGGCGTGGTTGAAGTTGGAGTGATGCTTGAGCTTCGAGAAGTCGGCCTCGGCGAGCTGTATGGTACCCTCTATGCAGTCGGGCATGTACATCATGGGGAGCTTGGTGTCCGGCCCCAGGAAGCACTTGTACCGCCCCTTGTCGATGGCCTCATAGAAGATCTCGACGGCGTAGTCGGTGGTCCCGCCGCCGGGCAGCGTCTTGTAGGATATGATGCCGGGGTAGCGCAGGCCGCGGATGTCGAGGCCGAAGCGGGCGACGTAGTAGTCGCAGAGGAGTTCGCCGCAGACCTTGGTGACGCCGTACATGGTCGTCGGCTGGAGCACCGTCTCCTGGGGCGTGTTCTCGAGGGGGACGCCCGGCCCCCATACGGCGATGGAGCTCGGTATGATGATGCGCGCCATCTCGTACTTGAGTCCGAGCTCGAGGATGTTGATCGTGCCGTTCATGTTGACGTTCCAGCAGAGCTGGGGGTTCTTCTCGCCGGTCGCGGAGAGGATGGCCGCCATGTGGAAGACGGTGTCGATGTCGTACTTGGTGATCATCTCCTCGACGGTCTCTATCCTGCTGACGTCGATGAAATGGAACGGGCCGGAGTTGCGGAGCTCCTCCGAAGGCTCGGTCTTGCGCCCGGTCGCGATGACGTTCTCCGCGCCGTAGCGCTTGCGGAGTTCCATGGTGAGCTCGGAGCCGATCTGACCCACCGAGCCGGTGACCAGTATCTTCTTCATCTCCTTCTTCGCCAAGGTGTATTACCTCCGTTCCGTGACTTGCCTGTATCGGGTTGGGATGCTGATATTTCTTTATACCAGCACGGGGGAGCGGAGGCAACACCAAACAGGCCCGCGGCGCACTTGAGTTCCACGGTCGCCTCCGGGGTCATGGTCGCGCGGGTGGGCGCGTCCGGGGGTGTGGGGCGGTGCCCCGCCGCCGGCGCTGCGACCGGGCGGTCTAGGAGCCCGTGATCCTGTCGACCTCCTCAACCGTTATGCCCAGCTCGCGTGCGGCGAGGTCCCGCCGGCCGGAGAAGTGCTCGAGGGTTCTCATGACGTAGTCCCTTACGACCAGTTCGAGCCTCTTCGGGACGAAGGTCTCCGCGGCCCTTGCCTTCTCGCCCTCCACCATCTGCCTGATGGAGAGGGGGAGCGAGTCCACGGTCAGGACGTCGCCTTCCTCGTTGGCCACGGCGCCCGCTATTATGGTGCGGAGCTCCATCACATTGTTCGGGAAGCTGTAGTCCTTGAGGTACTCCAGCACCTCGTCCGCTACTCCCCTGAACTCCCTGCCGGCCTTTGCGGCTTCCTCCTGCAGGAGCTTCTCCACCAGGAGGGGCAGGTCGCCGATGCGCTCGCGGAGCGGGGGCATGTAGATGGAGTTGATCATGAGATGGTAGAGGACGTCGTGGGAGAACTTGTCCTTGTACTCGGGGCCGGTGAGGTCGACGGTGGAAGCGACGATCATGCGCACGTCGGCCTTTCTGATGCGGGTGGAGTTCTCCCGGTAGAACTCCCCGGTCTGCAGGAACCGCTTGAGCCTCACCTGCATCGAGCTCGACAGCGCGTCCACGTGGTTGAGGAAGATGGTCCCGCCGTTTGCTTCCTCGAGTATGCCGGGCCTTTCTTCTCTTGTGCCGCCCCAGGTCCTGTCCTGGCCGAAGAAGAAGGCCGGGAAGGTCTCGGGATCCTGGCTGTCGGCCTCGGCCGCCACGAAGGGCTTGTCGCGCCTCCGGCTTGCGTTGTGTATGGCGCGCGCGAGCGCCTCCTTGCCCGTTCCGCTCTCGCCCCAGATGAATATGCTGAGGTCGCTCGCCGCTATCTTCTCCGCCTGGTGAAAGAGGCGTATCATGCCCTGGTCCCGCGTCGAGAAATGCGCGAAGGCGTCCTCGTGCTCGAGGTCCTTCCGCGAGAGCTTCTCCGGCAGGGTCTGGATGCCGCGGTGCAGCATCCCGTGCTCGATGGCGTTGCCGAGCACCTCCAGCAGCTTCTCTTCGTCGGCCGGCTTTATCAGGTAATCGAAGGCGCCGAGCTTCATGGCCTTTACGGCCAGGTCGACGTCGCTTACGCCGGTGAGCACCACCACCGGTATGTCGAGGTTCCTGCCGCGCATTTCGTTGAGGATGTCCATGCCGCTCACGTTGGGCATGTCCATGTCGAGCAGCACTATGTCGAAGGCGTCGGATTCGAGGA